>JAZSAO010000516.1:0-2851 GCA_045601945.1 Faecousia sp.
CTATGGGTGTCCGTATCGAGCATAAGCAGGAAGCGGTAGACCTTGCCCAATACGGCAGACCTCGCGGCAAGGGCATCCCTCCTGCGGATTATAAACTGAATGTTCATTTACCCGATGGAAACAGTGCCTATACCTTCTGTATGTGTCCCGGTGGCTTTGTTATGGCCGCCGCTTCCCAAGAAGGCAGAGTCGTTACCAACGGCATGAGTTACAGTAACCGGGGGGGAGAAAATGCTAACGCCGCTTTATTGGTAACCTTAAAACCGGAAGATTTTCCCGACGAGCACCCCCTGTCCGGTATGTTCTGGCAGGAATCCATTGAGGAAAAGGCTTTCCATTTAGGTGGGGGGAATTACCACGCCCCGGTACAGACCATCGGTGATTTCTTAGCATGCAGACCTACCACGGAGTTAGGCAGTGTAGAACCCACTTATGTTCCCGGTGTCACACCCTGCGACCTAAGAGATCTGTACCCGGAAAAGATCACCAATACCCTTAGACAAGCCATCGTGGAACTGGATCACCAGCTAAAAGGCTTTGCAGATCCCAACGGTGTATTGACCGCCCCCGAAACCCGCAGTTCCGCCCCTGTGCGGATTATCAGAGACGAGACCATGCAGAGACGTCTTCGTGGGCTCTACCCCTGCGGTGAGGGTGCAGGCTACGCCGGAGGCATCATGTCTGCCGCCGTAGACGGCATTCTTTGCGCCGAAGCATTGATCAAATCTTTGAATGAAAGGAGTCTTTTCGGTGCAGCACAGAAAGGATATTGTTCGGATCCTTCGGATCCTCCAAATGGAGCAGATCTTTGATTCCCTCACTTCTTTATATAAAGACAGGAAACTTCGACTTACAGAAAATCCCCAACATAGGGAAGACCTTTATACCTTGCTTCGTTATTTTGAAAGCCCCCTCTGGAAAGAGGACTATGAAGCAGATGAACGGGGAGAACTCCCCAAGGATCTGAAACGAGGCGTCCTGTCTCAAGACGGATTATATGATTTTTTAACTGAACTACAGCCCCTATTAGGGGATAGAAAGGATTCTTATGACTAATAAGAAAGAATTCTTAGGAACGGAACCTATCGGAAAACTGCTGTTCCGCATGTCTCTGCCTACGGTACTGGCACAGCTGATTAATATGCTGTACAATATTGTAGATCGGGTCTATATCGGACGGATCCCACAGTACGGAGACCTTGCACTGACGGGTGTTGGCGTTTGTATGCCCCTGATCATGGCAGTTTCCGCCATTGCCGCCCTGGTTAGTTCCGGTGGTGGCCCTCGTGCTTCTATATTTTTAGGCAAGCAGGAACCTGAACGTGCGGAAAAGACTCTGGGAGCCTGTTTTGCCCTTCAAATCCTCATATCTGCTGTTTTGACTCCTGTATTGTTGCTATGGAGCGAAGACTTTCTCCTATTATTCGGAGCCAGCGAGAATACCATCGGTTATGCAAGGGATTATATGGGGGTCTATGCCTTGGGTACCGTGTTTGTGCAGTTGACACTTGGAATGAATGCCTTTATTACTGCGCAAGGCTTTACAACTATTACCATGGCTTCGGTTCTCATCGGAGCGGGAGCCAATATTATTTTGGATCCGATCTTTATTTATGCCTTTGATATGGGCGTTAAAGGTGCCGCATTGGCAACGATCCTGTCTCAGAGTTTGTCTTGTGTTTGGGTGGTTTCCTTCCTCTGTGGGAAGAAGTGTATTCTGAGATTAAAATGGAAGAACCTTAGACTCTCTCCCAAGATCCTATTACCTTGTATGGCTCTGGGCTCTGCCTTTTTTATAATGCAGATCAGTGAGAGTGTGATCTCTCTATGCTTTAATGCTTCGTTGCTTCGCTACGGCGGAGATCGAGCCGTAGGTGCCATGACTATTTTAACCGCTGTGATGCAGTTTGCCATGCTTCCCCCACAGGGAATAGCACAGGGGGCACAGCCCATTCTCAGCTATAATTACGGCGGGAAAAACGGAGATCGGGTCAAGAAGACCTTCCGTATTCTATTGATGGTATGTTTGACTTATTCCGTTACCCTCTGGATTTCGGTAGTGGGATTCCCTCGGTTTTTCGTGGGACTCTTTACCACGGATAAGCTTTTAATGGACTTCGCGGAAAAGGCACTGCGGATCTATTATATGGGTATGATCTTCTTTGGAATTCAGATTGCCTGTCAGATGACCTTTGTATCCTTGGGCAAATCCGGGTCATCTGTTCTGGTTGCTGTGGTAAGGAAGTTCTTCCTTCTCTTACCCTTGATCTACATCATGCCTCACTTGATGAAAGATCCGACTATGGCTGTATACAGTGCAGAGCCCATTGCAGATATTCTTGCAGTGACCTTTACTACGATCCTCTTTGCATTCCAATTCAGGAAGGCAATGGGAGAAATTCAATAAAAACTATGAACTGTCTTCTTGTACAACCATCACACAAGAAGACAGTTCTTTCTCGTTTCTCCAATCAAACAACAACTCCCGATTTTGGTTATCTCTTTATACTGCCCTCTCAGTCGCCCAAGGGCGACAGCTCTCCCGGAGGGAGAGCCAAGAGACTCTGCGGACTTGGTAAAGGCCCTTGCCTCTCCAATGGGAGAGGTGCCGCGACTGCGGCGGAGAGGGCAGTAGGGATTCCCAATTTTGTACCGATTTCGTAGTAAGCAGAGAAGGATCCTATGTACCGATTTCGTAGTAGGCAGAGAAGTGGGGTTACGGCATGGTATCCACGATCGAGAATAGGAAAAAGGAAGCGGTCTTGCACTCGCGCATACTTTGCTCCCTGCGGGGCGGTACTTTCTTGTGTTGACAAGAAAGTACCCAAAGAAGCAACCGGAGGAGAGGCGC
>JAZSAO010000517.1:0-5141 GCA_045601945.1 Faecousia sp.
TTTGCCGCAAAGATAGCGCCCTTCAGAGCAGAAGCCACCACCGTCGGTGCGAGGAAGAATCCCTGATAGAAGGCAGGCATGAGACCTAAGTTTGCACCAACCTCCTGACCCAAGCCGGGAGCAGACAGGCGGTACGCACAACGGTCTACATAGGCTTTCTTACCGCAGATATATCCGCCAATGGGTGCAAGTCCCCCACCGGGGTTCTTAATGAGACTACCTACCACCAGATCCGCGCCAACGTCACTGGGCTCAATGGTCTCT
Source organism: Faecousia sp. (assembly GCA_045601945.1). Taxonomy (GTDB): domain Bacteria; phylum Bacillota; class Clostridia; order Oscillospirales; family Oscillospiraceae; genus JAZOXB01. The sequence continues at coordinate 265 of JAZSAO010000517.1, forward strand.
ACAAATTCGCCGTAGCAGTTATCCACCATGCAGATAATATCGGGCTTAATGGACTTTAGGAATGCGATCAGTTCCCCGATCTGCTTTACGGAGAAGGTAGGACGGGTAGCATAGCCCTTACTGCGTTGGATCGTGGCCATTTTGGTTTTCTCATTCACTGCGGCGCGGACAGCCTCGTAGTCAATGGCTCCATCGGCTGCCAGATCCGCTTGGCGGTAAGAGACACCATATTCCATCAGGGAGCAGGTAGAGGGACGAATCCCGATCACCTCTTCCAGCGTATCATAAGGTGCTCCCACCGGGGAAAGAAGTTCATCTCCCGGAAGCAGGTTTGCAGACAATGCTACCGTCAGTGCGTGGGTGCCACAGGTGATCTGGGGGCGAACCAAAGCCGCTTCCGTGTGGAATACATCCGCGTAGATCCGTTCTAAGTTATCTCTACCCACATCGTCATAACCATAGCCTGTGGTGGCAGCGAAACAGCTGGCGCCTACTCGGTTTTTCTGCATAGCGGACAGAACTTTCGCCTGATTGTATTCCGCCACCGCATCCACTGCGGCAAATCGTTCCTGCAGTTCGTCTAAAATTGACTCACCGTACTTATAAACTTGGGAAGAAACCCCCAAGGTCTCATACATTCCGATCATATCATTGCAACGTTCCATTTTATGTTTTCTCCTAATGTTCTATAAGGCTTTCAGAAGTCTTATTTTTAAAGAAATATTATATCCCCATCTGTGATTTTTGTCAATGAAAATCTATATTTTCAGCCATTGTCGACAGAAAAGCGGAATAGGCGGCCTTGTTTCAGGCTCCCGGCTTTTTGGACTTTTCCGCAACGGAACAAGCCATACAGATCCTCGGCCCGTCGTTCCATCTGTGCATATGCGCCGCGAGGAGCATCCTCTCCGGGGTGCAATATAGGAACGTCACTGCTTTTCCGCAGATGACGCATCAGTTCCTGTCCACTGTGATTCATGGCTAAGACTCTCACATAGGGTACAGGTTCCTTTTGCATTTCCTCCGTGATACCCAAATAGGCACACAAGAGCATCCTTTGGAGTCTGGTGCGCGGATAGCGTTTGGAAATGGCTTTTTCTATGATCTCCTCTAATGTCCCACTGTTACGGCAGGCCTCCATAACCTTCCGCCACAGCCCCTCGGAACCGTAGGGCAAAGTTTGAAACGCTGCCTCATCCATAAACCGCAAACGAGACAGCCACGCCCGTTCCCCTGCTTCTACCCTATACCGATCCGCTTCAGCGAAAATCTCCCATGCCGCTTGGGGAACATAGCCCTCCCAGTTTTCGATGCTTCTTAAATAGGAAGCCGATGGCGCATGGGGATCCTGTCCCCCGTGATAAGCGCCCTGTCGTTTCAGAACCAAAGGCTGAATGGAACTGTTTCGTCTCAACAGGGCTTTGCAATATTCCAATCCCAAAATATTATTGGGCAGATCCATAATTCCCGACGGGATCCCTAAGGACTCGGCGGCGATCTGTCTGGCTCTGGGAAAGGATAAGCCCTTTCCCAATTGCTCTTTCAGCAGAGGCACAAACCCTTCGGATAGGACAAGACGCGCACAGTCCATCAGTTCCTCCACAGAACCGCTTTCGCTTCCAAAGGAAAGTCCATCCATAACGCCCAAGCGACTGAAAATTTCCACTGCGCCCTCTGCAAATCCCTCTGCTGAGGACACTGCATAAGGAATGGGCAACTCCAGCACCAGATCCGCACCGCATAATACCGCCCCCTTAGCACGGGTATATTTATCTATAATCGCAGGCTCGCCCCTCTGGACATAGCTGCCACTCATAAGGCAAACTGCCCTTCCTTCCCGTTTTACCATCTGTAATTGATAGGCGTGACCGTTATGAAAGGGGTTATATTCGCAAACAATTCCAATATTCTTCACATTTTTTCCTCTTTTCCCATAATTGTACTTGTAAAATTAAAAAAGTGTGATACAATAGTAGAAGATGTGGTAGTACTATCCTATCACAAGTTGGTTGCAAATTGCAAATCATTTTTTAGGAGTGTGAATATTCTATGAAAGTTCTGGTTATCAACGCAGGTAGTTCTTCTCTGAAGTATCAGCTGATGGATCCCCAGACCGGTGACGTATTTGCAAAGGGTATTTGCGAACGTATCGGCATCGACGGCAGATTGACCCATAAGGTTCCTGACCGTAACATTAAAGAAGAGCGCGAGATCCCCATGCCCACCCATTCCGAAGCCATTGCTGCAGTTATGGAGATCCTCGTAGATCCCACCTACGGTGTTCTCGCAAGCACTGACGAGATCGACGCTGTCGGCCATCGTGTTCTCCACGGCGGTATGGAGTTTGTTAAGTCCTGCATCATTGATGAGGCTTGCAAGGCAGCCATCCGTAAGTGCATCCCTCTGGGCCCCCTCCACAACCCCGCTAACCTCACCGGCATCGAAGCTTGCGAAAAGGCAATGCCCGGCAAGCCCCAGGTTGCAGTATTCGACACCGCTTTCCACATGACCATGCCCCCCAAGGCATACCGTTATGCAATCCCCAGCAAGTACTTTACCGAGCACAGCATCCGTCGCTACGGCTTCCACGGCACTTCCCACCGCTTTGTTTCCAAGCGCGCTCAGGAACTTCTGGGCAACCCCGCTGAGAGCAAGATCATCGTTTGCCATCTGGGCAACGGTTCCTCCCTGTCCGCAGTTAAGGACGGCAAGTGTGTAGATACCTCTATGGGTCTGACTCCTCTGGCAGGCGTTCCCATGGGCACCCGTTCCGGTGACATCGATCCCGCTGTTGTACAGTTCATCATGAATACCGAAGGCATCACCGTTGACGAATGCCTGAATATGCTCAACAAGAAGTGCGGCGTTCTCACCCTTTCCGAGAACCTTTCTTCCGACTTCCGTGATCTGGAAAGTGGCGAAGATAACGGCAACGAGAACTGCACTCTGGCTCTGCGAAAGTTCGGCTACGAAGTTGCTAAGTATGTCGGCTCTTACACCGCAGCTATGAACGGTCTGGATTGCTTGGTCTTCACCGCCGGTGTTGGCGAGAACGGTCCCCGTACCCGTGCCGATATCTGCTCCTACCTCAGCTTCATGGGCGTTAAGCTGGATGCTGAGCGCAACAAGATCCGTGGCGGTAAGGAAGGTCTGATCTCCGCTGACGATTCCGCAATTAAGGTCTACGTCATCCCCACCAACGAAGAGCTCATGATCGCTCAGGATACTGCAGAACTCTGCAAGTAATTTATAATAACCCACAGGGGCTGCTGCATACCGCAGCAGCCCCTCTTTTAAAGGAGAAAACTATGACAGTTGCAGAACGCTTTTTAAAATATGTTTCCTATGAGACCACCTCTGACGAGACTACCGGCATTTGCCCCTCCTCCCCGGGACAAAAGGTTCTGGGTGCCGCTCTGGTAGAGGAAATGCAAGCCATGGGTATCAAGGATGCTTTTATGGATGAAAACGGCTATGTCTATGGCACCGTTCCCGGTACCGGCCCCGTCATCGGACTCATTGCCCACATGGATACTGCTCCCGATTGCTCCGGCAAGGACATCAAGGCACAGATCGTCAAGTATGACGGCGGAGATGTTGTCCTGAACGAAGAAAAGAACATTATCCTATCCCCTGCCGATTATCCCAGCCTAAAGCATAACGAAGGCAAACACCTTATCGTGACCGACGGCACTACCCTTTTGGGTGCCGATGATAAAGCCGGTATCGCAGCCATCCTCACCGCCGCCCAAGAACTCATGGCAGAGGGACAGCCTCATGCCACCCTAAGAATCGGCTTCACTCCCGACGAAGAGATCGGTTGCGGCGCAGACTTATTTGACGTCAAAGGATTCGGTGCACAGTACGCCTACACTGTAGACGGCGGCGCACTTGGCGAGCTGGAATACGAAAACTTTAATGCCGCTTCCGCTGTGGTCACAGTTCACGGACGGAATGTCCACCCCGGCAGTGCTAAAAACATTATGATCAATTCCCAGCATATTGCTATGGAGTTCCACTCCATGCTTCCCGTACAGAGCAAGCCTGAATTTACCGAAGGTTACGAGGGATTCGCTCACCTGTGCGAAATGAAGGGCGAAGTAGAACTCTCCACTTTAGAATATATCATCCGCGACCACGACCGCACCGCCTTCGAAGCTAAAAAGAAGGATTTTGAGCGAATTTGTGCGTATTTGAACGATCGTTATGGTGCAGGCACTGTAGAATTAAAGCTGAAAGACAGCTATTTCAACATGAAGGAAAAGATCGAGCCGGTTATGCACATCGTTGACCGAGCAAAGCAGGCTATGCTGGATGCCGGTGTAGAGCCCAAGGTGGTTCCCATCCGCGGTGGCACCGATGGCGCAAGACTTTCCTACGAAGGTCTCCCCTGCCCCAATCTTTTCACCGGTGGCGAAAACTTCCACGGCCGCTTTGAATATATCCCCGTAGAGGATATGGAGCATACAGTAAAACTACTGGTTGAAATCCTTACAGCGATATAACGAAAAAGCCTGCGCATAGCAGGCTTTTTTTGGTATTATTTCTGACGAAATAATACCTAAATTCACTTGACAAGAATAGAATATATCGGTATAATGTTATCGATAACATTGGTGCGGAATAGCACTGTATTTTGACAGTTAGGAGAGGATGTATTATGAGTAAAATTAGCGTGATTGGTGCAGGCAGCGTCGGTGCAACTGTTGCAAATGACCTGATGGTGCAGGGTGTTGCTTCTGAAATCGTGTTGATTGATATCAATACCAAAAAAGCAGTAGGTGAGGCATTGGACGTCTATCAGGGAGCTCCGTTCCACTCTCCGGCTATTGTGCGTGCCGGTGGCTATGAGGATGCGGCAAATTCCGATATTGTGG
>JAZSAO010000518.1:0-2954 GCA_045601945.1 Faecousia sp.
GCACGCATTCCCATTTGGCCCAAGTGGCGATAAAATTCATTTAAGTGTTGGGGACGAATCTGGCTCAACTTCATATGTCCGATGGCTTCATAAATTCGGGGCAGCATCTCCAAATAACGATCCAAGGTGGATGTTTTGATCCCGGTCCGCTCCTTCAGTTCCATGACATATTGGGCATATTCGCAGAAAGTCTGATTGTTGTCGATGTAGTAGCCTACTTTGATTTGCTCTTCATACTTGGCCGCTACGGCATAAGCCTCTTTCTCCATCTGCCTTTCTGTCATGCCCTTCTTCGGAGGTGTCCATAAGATGCGGTGGCGAATGGGGTTGCCCTTATAATCCGTTCCGTCGGAAACCGTGATGCGGTAGCTTGTGATCTTGCCACTTGCGTTTCTTCTTGCTTCAATCGATGGCATAGTATGTTATCTCCCTTCGTGTGTAGTTTCTACAAACATTCTACCGGCAGAAGGCTCTCGGTGCAAATGTGCGAGGTCAGTGGGAATATCTCCGCCATCTGCGCAGGTAGCCCACTCCACAAGTTTCTTCCAGCTAATCAAATAGGTGCGACCAATGATACGGCAGGGCAACTGCCCGGAACGGATGGCACGGCGAATGGTATATTCGCTGATCGCCATGCCACACTCCCGTGCTCGGTGGGAAGCCTCTTTGATTTTCAAAATATCGATTCTCTGATTATCGGTCATGTCCTTCTCTCCTTTTCCATGTTCTTTGATAATTTTTCAGTAGTTCCATAATGGTGGTTTGCATTTTTGCGGCGGTGAAGTGGGACGGGAAATAGCGACTGATATCGTCGCAGAAGAAGCTGAGCTTTTCCTTCTGGTTGCCCTTCTTCTCACCCATGATGGTGAAGATCCTGTCTATGTCCAAGTCCCCACTTTGGCTCAGTTGCTTCAACTGTATGGCTTGAGCAAGGGAAGGGGTGCAGTCCTCGCTCTCCATAGTTTCCAGAAGATCTGCCTGTTCCTGTTCCCGAAGATATGATATCTCAACAGCCGGTGTCAGCGCGATCCTGCCTTCATCGACCATTCTTAAAATGCCGGGGATCAGATTGGTCAAACGGATGTAGCGTTGTACCTGATTTCGGCTTTCCCCCGTTTGCTGTGCAAGTAGCTCATCTGACCTCGTCCCAACTTGGGACGAAGTTAGATCCACCCGTTGACCTTGCCGTTTCAAGGCTTCCATTTTCAGCTTGTAAGCCCATGCTTTCTCGCTGGGAAGCAACTTTTCCCGGTGTAAATTGCTGTCCACCAAGGCCACCGCTGCCTCGTCGCGGCTCATAGGATAAACTAAAGCAGGGACCTGTTCGATCCCTGCTTTCTTGCATGCGTGCAATCTCCGATGGCCGGAGATCACCTCATATTGATTGTTCTCAACAGGTCGCACCACTAAGGGTGTGAGCAATCCTTGTGTCAAAATGCTCCAGACAAGCTGTTCCATCTCTTCGTCCTCCTTCACCTGAAACGGCTGCCCCTCAAAGGGCCTTAATTGTGTAATAGATAAATATTCTGCTTTCACTTTGTTCATTTAGTTTCCTCCTTCATTGTGTTGTGCTTTCTTTTCGGTACTTCATTTCGAAATGTGTCGTAAAGCATTTTTTGTGTAGCATGTAGCTCCTCGATGCTCTCACGGATCAGCGGCACATCCAAAATGCCTCCTGCTTCAGCTTTGCGAAGAATGCGATTCAGATGTACCCCTACTCTTCGTATCTCCGTGATCAGTTTATAAAACTCAGCCGGTGGTGCTTCCTTGATTTTCGCCCCATTCAAAATCATGCGGCAATACTGTTCTCTTGATAATTGGGAGGCGGTTACCTTCCCCACCAATTCCTCATACTCTTCATCCGAAAAATAGATTTCTACTCGACGATTCCTCTTTCTTATATTTGTTCTCCTTTCTGCGGGGGTTCAGGGGCGGCAAGCCCAGGACAAGCGGGTTTGCACAAGCAAATCCAGTGCTTGCTAAGACATTGCCACATTCGTTATCTCTTAAAAAATCTTGCAGAAATAACAATTGCTTCGACTATCTGAAAAAGAAAAGTCATAAATAACCCCTTTCGCTTTTGCTATGGCTTTGTGCCAAAGTGGCACATAATTCTTTTGTGCGGCAATACTTTGTGCCAAAAACGCTGATTTTGGCTCAACCGAATAGCTCGTCCAAATCCGAGAGGACATTGCGTTTTATTTCTTCGTCATACCCTTCCTCGTTTTCCTTAGGAGTGTTTTGAATTGCTGATGAAGGAAGGCTTGCCATCCTAAGCTCTTCCCGGAGTATCTGCCGAATTTCTTCGTGCAAGGTTCTTTTGCCTTCTTCCTTATAGGAAAGATATTCGCACAATGCTTCCACCGCAAATCGATTGCGAGTAATACCTTCTTTCTGCGGAAGCCTTTGTAAATACTCAGCAACACGCCGTTCCTTTTCATCCTCCAGATTGAATCTCACATTCAATCGGTAGTAATTCACGACTTTCCACCTGCCAAAAGCTGAAGGTCTGCCAAGAATTCATATCCCTTTGCAGCAGCACAGATATCATCCACAAATGAGACCCGTTCGGGATCGACCTTCCCAAAGTGCTTTACCAGACACCCTCCTCCACCGGTGATGTAGAGCATCATAGTTCCTTCATCATAGCCATGCTCCCGAAGTCTGCGGAAGATTCCTTCCACATATTCCTTGGCAGTGGTGCAGATCAGCTTCAGATCGTTGGCAGAAAGATTTGCTGTTCCTGTACGGAGAACCTCCTCAATGATTGCATCATTCAGCTCGCGTTGGGTTCTGCGCATAAATTCCTCCCGAATAGACAATATGAAGTGACTCCTCTTGTAAAACGCGGATTTACCTGTCATAATGGAAGTAGGAAACCCAAAACACAGGAATTACCGCATACAAGGAGGAGTCACCATGACAAGTATACACTATGTTGGGCTGGATGTCCA
>JAZSAO010000519.1:0-10820 GCA_045601945.1 Faecousia sp.
CTGTGGGACCTGTGGGGATATGTTTATTGCTGATTATGTGCCGGCAGCTCATAATTACACAGCGAAGGTGACTTCCCCGACCTGCACGGAACAGGGTTATACGACCCATACCTGCAGCCGTTGCTCCGACAGCTATAGGGACAACTATGTAGCAGCCAAGGGACACACTGAGGTCATTGACGAAGCTGTTGCTGCCACTTGCACCGCAACCGGCAAGACAGAAGGAAAGCATTGCTCTGCCTGTAACGCTGTCCTTGTAGCGCAGCAGACCGTTCCTGCAACAGGACATACGGATGCTTCTCCCAAGGACAATAAGTGCGATATTTGCACCGCTGCTGCCTACACAGGCACCTGCGGCGATTCCCTTACCTGGTCCTTGGACGTAGAAACCGGAGTGCTCTACATTTCCGGCACCGGCGACATGTACAATTACGTTTCCCCGGACATACCTCATCATGAGTATGCGCCGTGGCTCGACTATAAAATTACCTCTGTGATAATCGATGATGGCGTGACAAGTATCGGATCTGCTGCCTTTTCCTGCAGCAGTCTTTCAAGTATAACGATTCCGGACAGTATAACAACTATCCATGCAGAAGCGTTCTACAAATGTGGTTTGACGAATGTAGTAATTCCCGAAAGCGTAACACACATCGGTGGTGGAGCGTTCACAGGATGCTCCAGGCTATCCGGGATCTGGGCGGCGGAGGATAATCCGAACTATTCCAGCAGCAATCAGGGTGTACTGTTCGATAAAAACAAGCAAACCCTAATCCAATACCCTACCGGAAGAACTGATACAAGCTATACCATTCCAACCGGTGTTACAGCTATCGGTACCTCCGCATTCCGTTCCAGTACTTTAGCAAGCATCACGATCCCCAACACTATAGTTCACTTGGGTAGCGGAGCATTTTCCAACTGCGATATGCTTACAAGCATATTGCTCCCTCGGAGCGTAAGCTACATTGAGGAGTCCGCCTTCTCCGATTGCGATATTCTGGCGACAGTTGCTGTTTTGAATCCGGATTGCCTGATCGAGGTATACAGCATCTATAACTATACATTAGGAGATTCCTCTGTTACCACTATTTACGCTCCCGAAGGATCCACAGCACAAGGCTATGCGGAGGAATATGGATTTGCTTTTGTCCCTTATACCTCAGATAATTGCGAGAAGGATCAGCATTGTTATATTGATGGCTTATGTGATCTATGCGGGCTGCAACAGATTCTCTCCGGAACCCTTGGTGCTAAAATAACCTGGACCTTAAATGTTCATGAAAAAACACTTCACTTTTCCGGCTCGGGAAATATGTATGGTATTGCAAATGTAAGAAAGCAGCCTTGGGCCCCTTATGGTGTATTGGTGGAGACCGTAATCATTGACGGTGCAATTACATCCATAGGATCCCGTGTGTCTGAATCCTTCAAAAGACTGACATCCATAACGATTCCCTACGGCGTAACCAAAATCGGTGACAATGCATTCAAGTTCTGCGACAAATTGGAGAGTGTATGGCTCCCCGGTAGCGTTACAGACATTTTTGACGATGCATTTTATGGGTGTGATAGTCTGACGAGTATTACAATCCCCGAAAGTGTCACATACATCGAAGGCTCGGCATTCAATGAGTGTGATTCCCTATCTCATGTGCATTTTTTGGGAGACATGCCTGATATTTCATCCCAAGCATTTGATGATTGTGCCAGCGATCTGAAACTCTGCTACATAGAAGGAACGGGGGGCTGGGAGAATTGCAGCTACCCAACAGAGGTATGGGATTATACTCTTACCACCGAAGGTGCGTACAATACTTATACCTGCAACAGCTGTAATGAAGTTTATATCACGCACAGTCACAGCTACACAGCAGTAATTACCCCGCCCGCCTGCATGGCTGAGGGCTACACCACCTATACCTGTGAGATCTGTGGGGACAAATATGTCGCCGATTACGTGTCGAAAAGACATAATTATACCCTCACAACTACGCCTCCCACCTGCACAACCCAGGGCTTCACTACCTATACCTGTGGGACCTGTGGGGATATGTTTATTGCTGATTATGTGCCGGCAGCTCATAATTACACAGCGAAGGTGACTTCCCCGACCTGCACGGAACAGGGTTATACGACCCATACCTGTAGCCGTTGCTCCGACAGCTATAGGGACAACTATGTAGCAGCCAAGGGACACACTGAGGTCATCGACAAGGCAGTTGCTGCCACCTGCACCACCGGAGGTAAGACAGAAGGTAAGCACTGCTCTGTCTGTAATACTGTCCTCGTAGCACAGCAGACCGTTCCTGCAACAGGGCATAACTACATCTATACCAGGATCGATGCACTGACCCACGGAGTCGCTTGTAAAAACTGTGATACCTCCACGGAAGCTGCACACAGCTACAAGGACGGCTTCTGCATCTGCGGTGAGCCAGAGATCAAGGAGCCTGTCCAGAATTCTAACTGGAAACTGGGACATAGTCTGAATCTTGCAAGTGACATCTCCGTGAACCTTGCGATATCTAAGTCGAACCTAACAGACTTTGACATGGACACCGTGTATGTGGAGAGCACCATTGACACCTACGAGGGTAACGAAAAGATTGGTACTACCACCATTCGGATCGAACCCGTGGAAAGTGAGTATTACTATTATTTCACCCTAAACGGATTAACTGCTGTACAGATGAATGATACGATCACTTCCACACTCTACGGCACGAAGGACGGACAGCCTTATTGCTCTTCTATAGATGTATACAACATTGCCACCTATGCTTATTCTCAGCTTAATAAGAACACAGTGGCCGACAGCCTCAAGACTCTCTGTGCAGACCTTCTCCGCTACGGTGCGAAGGCACAGGAATTCAAGGGCTACCGTACAGACTCCTTGGCAAACTCTGCCATGACGGAGGAGCAAAAAGCCTATCTCAGCACTGTGGAGGATCTCACATTCGGAAATCATAATCTTGTTCTGGACGACCTGCAAGCTCCCACCGTCACATGGACAGGAAAGTCTCTGGATCTTGCCTCCAAGGTCACTGTGAAGTATATCTTCGACCTTACAGCCTATGAAGGCTCTCCTGCGGATCTCAGCCTCCGCCTGACCTACACAGACCTTTGGGGAGAGGTACAAGAATTCTCCCTGACGGAAGTCCAAGCCTACAACAGCGACCGAGGTCTATACTACTTCGCTTTTGATGGCATGCTTGCCGCCGAACTCCGCCAAATCCTCTCAGCCCAAATCTACGCCGGCGATACCCCTGTTTCCGCTACCCTCCAATACAGCCCCGACACCTACGGTAACGGTAAGACAGGCAGCCTAGGAGAACTCTGCAAAGCCCTGGTAGCGTACTCGGACAGTGCGAAACGATACTTTGTCGGAAGTTGACAGTGGAAAGCTGACAGTTGACGGATGTCAATTCCTTATCTCATAGTTTTTTGCTTGAAAAATTTTGCATGATTACAATTGCCTTTTTAAGAATAATTTGGTAAAATAAAACCCAGAAGTATGAGTCCGAAATTTTAAAATTGAGGATTAAAATCAAAAAGAACGGAGGAGGTTTTTATGAGCAAACGCATTCTTTCTATCCTGCTGTGTCTTGTGCTTCTTTTGGGACTTGCCCCCAAGGTGGCGATCCTTCCCGCACAAGGCGCAAGTGCTCCCTCTACCTCTACTGTAACAAGCCTCTTTGAGGCTCGTTCGGAGGGAGTACATCCTCGTATTATGGCAAGCAGTGCAGACTTTGACCGCATCCGTAAGCTTGTACAGACCGACCCTTATATGAAGGTTTGGTATGCACAGCTTTACACCTTCGGGGAAGAACAGCTTGCAGAGCCCCTTTGTAAATACGAGTTTCCCGACGGCAAGAAGCTTCTGACCATCAGCAGACGGGCAAGCTACCGCATTGTTGGACTTGCCATGCTCTATCAGATCAACGGAGAAGCCCGTTTTGCAGACCGTGCTGTGGAAGAGCTCCTGAATGTCTGCTCCTTCTCCGACTGGCATCCCTCTCACTATCTGGATGTGGGACAGATGGCATACGGCGCAGGTCTGGGCTATGACTGGCTGTACCACTATATGACCGCATCTCAGCGGAGCACCGTTGCCAAGGCCATTTATAAGTATGCCCTGTGTACCCGTACTGCGGATTTGACCAGAATCACCAGTCAGAGCAACTGGAATCCCTGGTGCAACAATGGTCTGATCATTGCAGCTTTGGCTATCTTTGAGTCCTATCCCTCCGAGGCCGCCGCAACCATCGCAGACTCTGTGAGTTATCTCCCCAATGCCATTTCCGTCATGACTCCCTCCGGTTCTTATCCGGAAGGTGCTTATTACCTGATCGTTGCCCTTTCTCTGTCTATGGCAATCAGTAGCTTAGACTCCGTACTGGGTACAGACTTCGGTCTCAGTGAATTGGAAGGCATGAGAGAATCTGCTAAATTTCTCCTTGCCATTAACGGCTATACCAATACCTTTAACCACGGGGATGCCACAAATGAGTTTAACAATAATGCGGCCCTCCACTGGTATGCTTCCCGCTACAATATGCCGGAGCTCTCCGTCTTCCAGCGGGAGAATCATGCAATTAAATTCACCTTGGACAACCACCTTTGCCTCCTGTGGTACGATCCCGAGCTGGTAGAGGGTGTGAGCAACGAGGATATGCAACAGGACTACCTGCTCATGAGTGACAAGTCTGTCAGTGTGGCCTCCTTCCGCAGCTACCCGGGAGATGCACGGCAGATCTATGCCGCCATTAAATCCGGTTATAATCAAGTTTCCTCTCACTGTGATTTTGATATCGGTACCTTTGTTATGGAGGCTATGGGGGAATTGTGGTTCGAGGATCTGGGTAAGGATAATTACAATGTGTCCAACTATTTTGATCGTGGGGACGGCGGGACTCGCTGGACATACTACCGCAAGAGGGCAGAGGGACACAACACCATAGTCATTAACCCTTCTGCCGACGGCGGTCAGGATTTTGATGCTAAGTGCCAGATCACAGATTATCAAAGTGCCTATGACGGAGGCTATGCCACGGTCAATATGAAGGATGCGTACGACGACTACGGTGCGAACAAGGCCACTCGTTCCCTTGCTCTCTTCGATAACCGCAGTCGTGTTCGTCTCCGTGACGAGATCGTCTGCTCCTCGGCCTCTACCATCTATTGGTTTGCGCATACAACGGCAGATATCAAAATATCCTCCGACGGCAAGACCGCGACTCTGACTAAGAACGGAAAGACCCTTCTGGCTCAGATATCCAATCCCACCGAGGCGAAGTTCACCAAAATGTCTGCAAAGCCTCTGTCCACTTCTCCCAGTCCTTCGGAGCAGAATGCCAATACAGGCTACCAAAAACTGGTTGTTAAGCTGACCAATACCACCAAGGCCTCTATCAATGTGGTTTTCACCCCCATTCTCTCCGATGGGGATAAGGGAAAGACTTTGCCCAACTATAGCAATTCCAACGCAGGCTCCCTCTTGCAAGCATACCCTTCCGATACTACCCTCAACCCCAATGCAGAGGGAGTATATGAGATCTATGATCTGGAACAGCTCTGCCTCTTTTCAAAAATGGTTGCCGATGGAGAGACCTTCTCCGACAAGACTGTCCGCCTCATGTCGGATATTGACATGAAGGGGCGCTCCTTCCAACCCATCGGAGGGAACGGGACCGGTACATACTTCAAGGGTACCTTTGACGGCAACGATCATGTGGTCAAGAATCTCTTTGTCTTTGAGCCCTCCGGGGAAAGGGTGGGTTTCTTTGGACACTGTAGCGGTGCCACCATCCAAAACTTCGGCATCGAAAGCGGTACGGTCTTCGGGAGCAGTGCCACCGCAGGTCTGATGGGCTACGGCTCCTCTGTGACCATCCAAAACTCCTTTAACCGAGCCAATGTGATCTCCTATACAGGTACCGGTGCAGGACTTGTGGCACAGCTGGGAGGCAACTCTACCATTCGCAATTCCTACAACCATGCCAATATCAGATGCGACGGCACCATTGCAGGAGGGCTTGTGGGCTATATCAACAGTAGTACTAAGCTCACCGTGGAAAATTGTTACCATGTGGGAAAGCTGACAGATACCGCCAAGAAGACAGGCATGATCGGCTTCTACAATACAGGCTCTACCAATCCCGTTAGCTCCATTACGGTAAAAAATTGCCGTTCCACCGCTTCTATCAAGAGCAGTGAGATCACTGACAATTCCTCCTTGGAAAGCTATTCCGGCAATGCCAAGCTCACTGCCGCACAGCTTGTGAGCTCCGCAGTGGATCTGGGGACAGGCTTTATTTACGACTGCGAGTGGGAGAACGATGGCTACCCCGTCCTTTCCTGGCAGTGTGATACCACCTTGCCGGAGGATCTGGTGCTGACAAATTCCGCTCAGCTCCGTCTGGTGGCTTACATGGTTTGCAGTGGGCAGACGGATTTCAAGGGGCAGACTCTGTATCTCGGGAATGACATTGACTTGGAATCCCGTGAATGGACGCCCATTGGCGGCAATAACGACGCAGACGAAAATTCCACCAAGTTTGCAGGGAACTTTGACGGACGGGGTTATAGCATTTCCAATATGAGTATTACCACCGGTTATTATTACTTGGGCTTCTTCGGTACCGCCTCCGGCAAGATTCAGAACTTGGGCATCCGCTCCGGTCGGGTGGTAGCGACCAATAAGGCGGCAGGTCTTGTAGGCACTGCGTACGGAACGGTCTCTGACTGCTATAGTTGTGCATCTGTTTCCGGCAACAACTTCATCGGCGGACTTGTGGGTATGTCCGGCAAAACCACCGTTGAAAATTCCTACACCCGCGCCACTGTCACCGCTACTAACCGTGCAGGTGGCATCATCGGTGCCTATTCCAGCAGTGGCAGTAACAGTGTCATCCGCAACTGCTATTCCGCCTCCACCTTATCCGGTAGCACCACCGGCGGTCTGGTGGGCTATATCGCCAACTCTGCAAGCGGGATCACTATCAGCGATTCCTTTGCTTTGAACAAAGACTCTCTGGTAGGTGTTACCACAGGCTACAGCCAGACAGGGAGCAAGACCCTCTCCTCTGCAGATCTGAAGACCATGGCCGAAGCCTTGGGTGCGTCCTTTACCCAAGACGGCTTCGTGGGGAAAAACGGTGGCTATCCCATCCATGTGGTGTCTGTTTACAAATCCCACCGTATGCAGAGCCTTGTGCCCAATGAAGCAGGGGAGTATCTGATCAGCAATGCAGAGGAGCTCCGTCGCCTTGCCTACATGGTCAATGTGGAGAAAAAGTTCTTCTCCGGGGAAACTGTCCGCCTGACCGCAGATATTGATCTGGCATATGAAGAATGGATCCCCATTGGGGGCAATGCAAGTGCGGACAGCTCCTCTGCCCGGTGCTTCTCCGGTATTTTTGAGGGGGACGGACATAGGATTTCTGATCTGGCAGTCACAGAGGGGAACTACTATGTGGGCTTCTTCGGAGATCTGTCCGGTGCTACGGTTCGTAACCTCGGCATCGAAAGCGGTGTAGTCATTGGACAGGGGAAGGTGGCAGGTCTTGCGGGAACGATCCGCTCCGATGTGCTCATTGAAAACTGCTACAATAAGGCAAATGTCAACGGTAAGAGCATCGTCGGGGGGATTGCCGGCATGAGCAGCGGCAAAAATTCCACCATCCGCAATTGCTACAATACAGGCTCTGTCAGCTCCTCCGGCAAGGCAGCGGGCATTCTGGCCATCATCGGCAGCTCTACGGAGAACACCCTGTTGGAAAATTGCTACAATACAAGTGATCAGTGCAACGGCATTCTGGCAACCTGCGCCGAGACCTCTACAGGCTCTGTGAGCAATTGCTATACCCTTGACTCTGTTGAGCCTGTTGGTACAGCAAATGCCCTGGTCATGAGCTCTGTGTCCAAAGTCACCCTTGCACAGCTGCGAGAGCTGTCGCAGACCTTGGGTGCAGACTATGCAGAGGACTACTTTGTCCAAAACCGCATGAACCCTGTGCTCTCATGGGAAAACGGGGACACCCCCACTGCTTTGACCAAGGTAGGTGAAAGCTATCTTATCAATACTCCCGATGATCTCCGTCTCCTTTCCTACCTTGTCCGCAAGGGCAACAAGTTCAGTGGCGAGGATTTCCTCCTTACAGCGGATCTGGATATGGAAAACCGTCCCTGGCTTCCTATCGGTGGTAAGGACGAGACCGGCTCCTATTCCTTTAACGGAGATTTCAACGGCCGGGATCATGTGATCTCCAATGTCAATGCCATGGAATTAAACCTGGGCTATTCCGCTGTCTTTGGTATGACCTACAGCTCCGTGATCGAAAATCTGGGTGTGGAAAACAGTACCTTTATCGGCTGTAACCGCTCCGGCAGTCTTGTGGGTGTGGCACAGACGAGCACGATCCTGCGTAATTGCTATACCCGTTCTCTGGTCTACGGTGTGAATATTACAGGTGGACTGATCGGCATGGTCAGCGGTAAGAATGTAGGGATTGAAAATTGCTATAATACCGGGATCATTTTCTCAGAAACACGGGATACCAGCTGTGGGGGCCTGGTAGGCTCTCTGGCAAGCAGTACCGTAGATTTCACCATCCGCAATTCTTATACTGTGGGTAGCTCCTTCGGCATCATCGGCAGTGCAAGCACTTCGGCCACAGGCTCTGTGGAGAATTGTTACAGCGTATCTTCCATTAAGCTTGCCTACAATCCCAACAGCTTTGATCTGAGCAAGGCACAGCAGGTCTCCTCCGAAACCATGAAGACCTACGCTCCTGTTCTCGGAGAGGCCTTCCGAGAGGATCAGACAGGGGAGAACATGGGCTATCCTGTCTTGGTACAAAGCACACAACAGCTTCCCCTGCCGGACGAGAGCCTGAAGATCAATCACACTCTGAATCTGGCAAGTGATATTTCCGTGAATTTTGCCGTTTCCAAATCCCTCCTTGCAGATTACGACATGAGCACCGTCTATATGGAAACACTTGTGGAGAATTACGAGGGCTCTTCCTATACCGGCACTACCCTTGTGACCCTCTATCCCACGGAGCAGGGGAATTATTACTACTTCACCCTGGAGGGACTGACTGCGGTGCAGATGAATGATACCCTCCGCTCCACCCTCTACGGCAGTAAGAACGGACAGGTCTATTACTCTGCGGAGGATGTTTACAGCATCGCCCAATATGCCTATGCTCAGTTGGAAAAAGCTACCGCAGGGGAGAGCCTCAAGACCCTCTGCGCTGACCTCCTGCGCTACGGCTCCAAGGCTCAGAGTTTCAAGTCCTATCGCACAGATGCCCTTGCGGATGCTGCCATGACTGCTGTCCATAAGGCTTATCTCAGCGACATCAACGGAGTATCCTTCGGCAACACCAACCGCACCCTCGATGATGTAGCTACCCCTCGTGTTACCTGGGTGGGCAAGGCTCTGGATCTGGCATCCAAGGTCACTCTGAAATTTGTGTTCGATCCTGCTACCTACTCCGACAAGACGGAGGAATTGAGCCTCCGTGTCAGCTATGTCGGCATTTCGGGGCAAACAGAATCTGCTGTGATCACAGGCGCTGAGCTTTACAACCCCGAAAAGGGCTTGTATGCCTTCTCCTTCGACGGGCTCCTTGCATCAGAGCTGCGGAGCGTTGTCAGTGCTCAGATCTATGAGGGGAACACCCCCGTTTCCTCCACGCTCCAATACAGTGCGGACACCTACGGCAATAATAAGATCG
Source organism: Faecousia sp. (assembly GCA_045601945.1). GTDB lineage: Bacteria > Bacillota > Clostridia > Oscillospirales > Oscillospiraceae > JAZOXB01. The sequence continues at coordinate 9,750 of JAZSAO010000519.1, forward strand.
GTGCTCTGGGAGACCTTTGTAAGGCACTCTTCTCCTACAGCGACAGTGCAAAAGCATACTTTCAATAAGTTCTGAATCGTGGAGGCGACTTGTTCGCCTCCACAAGGGTGAAGCCCATAGTATATGGATAGATCAATTCCATCATCAGAGAAAGGAACGAATTTAATGATAAAACGAATCATTTCTTTGGCTCTTATTGTAGTTATGCTCATGGGCATTCTTCCTCAGCAGGCTTTGGTGGCTGATGCAGCTTCTTATACCACTGCTGACTGGAATGCCCTGATCAATAACTATAAGAGGATCCTCTGCGGCAGTGACAGCGTGGATTGGGATGACCCTGTGATCCAAGCCATCGTTGGAGCGAAGAGCAGCACCACAGGTCTGTCCACCTCCGGTATCAGTTATAAGGCCGGAACAAAATGGCAGGACTTAGAAAAGAACCGCTCCAATACCAAGCGGATCTTCGGTACGGTCAATATGACCGCAGAGACGAAAAGTAATACCATTCGGTTGCAGTTTAAGGATCTGTATAGTCTGGCACAGGCCTACGGGACCCGTGGGACCCAGTATGTCTACAAGGACAGCAACGGAAATGTGGTGACCCAGGAGCTCTATAAGAACCAGGAACTAAGGGATGCCATCTTCTTCGCACTGAAGAAGGGGCAGAATTTCTATAGCAAGGCTTACTTTGACTCCCAGCGTGCCAGTGCGAATCGCAGTGCTATCTACAACTGGTGGGATTGGTCCTACGGCGGGCCCCTGGAGATTTTGCGGACGCTCCTTGTGATGTATCCCTATGCCAATTCTACGGAGAGCACCATTGCCAAGTATTACACGGACAATTGTCTGCATTTCATCAATGTATGCCGTCCCAATAATGACGGGCAAATGGATACGACCACTCTGGGAAACCGCCGTAGCAGGCTGAATATCTGCACCATGATCTCGGCATTGACCAAGAATACCGCCCTCATGGAAGAGACCAGGACCAATCTGGCCTACTATTTAAAGCCCCACTATGATACAGTGGAGGGGGTCAAGGAGGACGGCTCCTATATTTGCCATAAGTAT
>JAZSAO010000520.1:0-8953 GCA_045601945.1 Faecousia sp.
CCTTCTACAGAATAGTTGCAGATTCTGGCAGTGGCGGCATCACTATTGGGAATATAAATGGTTCTGCCGTCTGTTGTCAGGAGTCGGGTATAGTTCATGGTGATCTCCTGTACCGTACCGCTGTCTCCCCCGATATCCACAAGGTCCCCTACCTGGAAGGGCTGGGTGGCAAGGAGGCTGATACTACCCACCACATTGGTCAGGGCATTCTGCACAGACAGGGATACAGCCAAAGATACAACACCGAGAACCGCAATCAGGGATGTCACATCGATCCCCAAGCAGCTTGCGGTAATGAGGATCACCAGTGCATACAGCAGAATCCGCATAACTGCCTTAACAAAGCTGAACATGGTCTTATTCAGCTTAGACTTTCCAAGGGCGCGGTCAAACACTCGCAGCAGGAGTTTTACCACGAAAATCCCAACCAGAAGGATCAAAACGGAGGGGAGGATCCGCTCCAAGCTGATCATTCCCAAATATTCTTTTATCACGTCCATTAAAATTTATACTTCCTTTCCATCGTCGGAGTCGGCATTGACATATGCCATAAACTCATCTCCGGTGATCGTTTCTTTCTGAAGTAAATACAAGGCGATCTCATCGAGAAGAGGTCTCTTTTCTACCAATAAAGTCTTAGCTTCCTCATAGGCATCTGCAAGGATCCGACGCACTTCTTCGTCTGCCTCTGCAGCAGTCTTCTGGGCGCAATCCATATAAGCCTCTCCGTCCAGATACTCACTGCGAACCCCTGCAAGAGCCATGGTGCCGATTTGCTCACTCATACCGAAGAGAGTCACCATTTTTCTGGCAATCTCCGTAGCCCGTTGGATATCGTTTGCGGCTCCGGTGGTTTGGGTTGCAAAAACCGTCTGTTCTGCGGCCCTGCCACCTAAAAGGGTCTGGAGCTGGGTCAGCAGTTCTTCTTTGGAACTTAGGAATTTTTCTTCTTCCGGCATTTGCATGGTATAGCCCAGTGCGCCCGAAGTATGGGGGACGATGGTGATCTTGGAAACAGGCTGGCTGTGCTTCCGCAGGGCGGCAACCAGTGCGTGGCCTACCTCGTGGTAAGCTACGATCCGCTTTTCCATATCTGTGAGAACAGTCCCCTTCTTTTCAGTACCTGCGATCACGGTCTCAAAGGAAACCATCAGGTCTTCCTGATTCACTGCGCGGCGGCCCTTTCGGACAGCGCGGAGGGCGGCTTCATTGACCAGATTGGCAAGGTCGGCACCTACGGCACCGGCAGTGGCCTGGGCGATCTTCTTCAGATCAACGTCTTCTGCCAAATGAATATTTCTGGTATGCACCACCAGTGTTTGATAGCGCCCTTCCAGATTGGGACGATCTACAATGATCCGACGGTCAAATCGACCTGCGCGGAGAAGGGCCTTATCTAAAATTTCAGGGCGGTTCGTTGCCGCAAGGATTACAACACCCTTAGAGGAATCAAAACCGTCAATTTCTGCCAAAAGCTGATTCAAGGTCTGTTCCCGTTCATCATTACCTCCAAATCGGCTGTCACGACTGCGACCAATGGCATCGATCTCATCAATAAAAATTATGGCAGGAGCCACCTTAGCAGCTTCCTTAAACAAATCACGGACACGGCTGGCACCTACGCCCACAAACATCTCCACAAAGTCGGAACCTGAAATGGAGAAGAATGGTACATGGGCCTCTCCTGCCACCGCTTTGGCAAGGAGGGTCTTACCTGTACCGGGAGAACCGACTAAAAGGGCTCCCTTGGGCAGTTTTGCGCCGATGGCAGTATACTTTTGGGGATTGTGGAGGAAGTCAATGATTTCTACAAGGGACTCCTTTGCTTCATCCTGTCCCGCTACATCTCGGAAGGTTACCCCTGTTTCTTTTTCCATATAAACTCTGGCTTTGCTCTTCCCTACAGATCCGATCCCACCGTTCTTAGAGACCTTCCGCATCATAATGACCATAAAACCAAAGAAGGCAATTGGCAAAATCAGACTGGACACCACATATAAGAATGTATTTTCCTGTGTCAGTTTCCCCGTAAATTTCGCGCCGCCGCTCCACAGAGCAGGGATCATATTGGTCAGTTCCACATAAGGAAGAGGGGTTGTATAATAAATGACTTTAGGATCCTTCGGGTCATCTTTGCGGGTATAAGAGATCCGCTCATAAGCAAGTTCCACCTCTTGGATCTGCTGATCATTTACTGCCTCTAAGAAGACGTTATAAGGAACCTCTTCCTCCTTAATGCCCAAAATACGGTTGACCATAGGGCCACTGACGAAGAACAACCCGATCATAATGGCTACGATCAGAAAATAGGACATTCGCTGCCGATTTCTATCTTGATTATTTTGATTCTTATTTTCGTTGGAATTCGGCATATCTTCACACTCCTTTCATCCTGATACAGAAATATCAGAGGATATCATATCACATTTTCCCTCTGTGCGCAATGTGATAAGGGTAAATTTTCTATGAATTCATGTTACCACTTGTGTATTTCTGTTTTTTTTGATATAATAATATGAATCACAAACAGGAGAGTTATGCTATGAGAAAAGAAACCAATTATCAGCGAGACGAAGCCACCGACCAAGGCCTCATTGAAGGTCGCAATGCCATAACAGAAGCCCTGAAAAGCGGTCGCGCCATCAACAAGGTTTTTCTTGCCGACGGAGACGTAGATAAGTCTCTTGGGCGACTGGCTGCCCAAGCAAAGGATGCAGGTGCTGTGGTCGTTCGCATCGACCGCCGTAAGCTGAACGAAATGAGTCCTACCGGTGCCCATCAGGGCATCATTGCCTCCGTAGCCGCCCACGAATATTCCACCATCGAAGAGATTTTAGCTTCCGCAAAAGAAAAGGGAGAGGCGCCTCTCTTGGTCATCTGCGACGAATTGTCCGATCCCCATAATTTAGGTGCGATCCTCCGCAGTGCGGAATGTGCAGGCGCTCACGGTGTCATTATTCCCAAGCGTCGCAGTGTGGGACTCACAGCGGTAGTCGGCAAGGCTTCTGCCGGTGCGATCGAATATATGCCTGTAGCCAGAGTTTCCAATCTTTCCGCCGCTATTCGAGAACTGAAGGATCGGGGCGTTTGGATCTACGGCACTGCCGCAGAAGGTGCAAGTCCCCTGTATCAGACAGATCTCACAGGTCCCACCGCCATCGTCATTGGGAACGAAGGTGTAGGCATGAGCCGCATTGTCGCAGAAAGCTGTGATTTCAAGGTCAGTATCCCCATGAAGGGAAAGATCTCTTCCCTGAATGCTTCTGCCGCTGCAGCGATCCTGCTGTACGAAGCCGTACGGCAAAGAGGGTAAGCCCATGGATCATCAGCCGGATCAACTTCATATTGCTCCGGCCTCTGCCGGAGATTACAAGCTGGAAGATATTCTGAAGGAATTCAGTCCGGAGGATCCAACTCCGCAAAAAGAAAAATCCACCCAAACCCCTTCAGACTCCACGGCTTCAAAGCTTCCCCTTTCCGATACCCAAGTATTTACGCCGATCGCTGAGCCATCCACCGTACCATCTGCATCGGAAACCTCCGAAGAATCGATCAAAATTTTCCGTTCCTCCAAGGACATAGACGTTAAGCCCATAAAGACTACCATTCCCCCCATCCGCATAGTGGAACCATCCCCCGCTCAAAGTGCAGAAGTTGCCTCTCCCCCGATCGGAACAGAATCCGCTCCGGCAGACAAATCCTCGCCGGAGGAGTTGCTGAAACAGACCCATAAGGCTCTTGGCCATCTCCTGATCCAACGAGTTTTTCTCGCTGTTGCGGCGTCGTGCGGAATGTTTCTTCTTCTGTATACCACAAAAGAATGGGATTTTCTTCCGTTTCTGAATCAGCACACCCATTCCCTTGCTCTGGTAATATTGATCGTAGGCATGGTTTTAGCATATCCCGTTTTGTGGCAAGGCATCAAAGATCTGTTCACCCTACGGATCAGCCTATACACCATCGGCGCTGTCAGTGGTATCGTATGCCTCGTCTACAGTTTTTCCTATCCGGATATGATCTATGCCCCACTTGTTACAACGCAGTTGTTTTTCCTTTTGCAAGCAAAAGTTAACGAACAGGCCGCTTTCTTTTTTACAGCAAGAACTGTGGTGGAATTCCGTTCTCCCATGGGGGTATGCAATGCTCCCCAGCTGCCGGAAAAACCGGCCTCTCTACGACGAGATCCGGGCAATGTAGCCGATTTTATGGATAGACTGAAGATCAGCAGTCTTCCCCAAGATCTGTTCTGTGTCTATGCCGGGATCCTGTTAGTCCTACTGCCCATTCTCGCATTCTTCCTGAGCAGAGGGAATGACCTCCCTTATTTGCAGATATGGTTGCTGTTGCTATTGGGATCCATGCCCTACACCGGGCTATTGTGTTATTTTAAGCCTTTCCGCTCTCTGGCTAAAAAGCTGAGTCGCTATGGCGGTGCCCTTTGCAGCTGGTACGGCGCTCAAATCTTTGGCGGCAAGCACACCATTATTCTCCGAGACGGAGACCTGTTCCCCCGTAAGGGAATCACATCCAACGGCATGAAGCTGTATAACGGCTACCACGGAAGCACGGTCATTTCTTATGCCCTCGCTGCATTGGAAAAAGCAGATAGTCCTTTGCGGTACCTTTTCGAAGACCTCCTCCGTGAGCAATACGGGAAACGCAGTTCTGTTGGCGAATACCGTTTCTATGATGACGGCGGAATCGGTGTTGAGATCGGTCAGGATATCGTCTTAGTGGGCAACCTTAGCTTCATCCGTTCCATGGGAGTCCATATGCCCGTCGGCACCAGAGTACGCCAAGCCGTGTATGTTTCCATTAACGGAGAGTTGGCAGGAATATTCGCCCTGCGGTACAAGGCAAACGCCTCTACCCATGATGGATTGCGAGATGTTCTGGCAAATCGAAACTTCTCTATCATCCTCGCAACCAGAGATTTTTTGATCACACCGGAGTTGATCGCCGCCAAGTACACATTACCTACAGACACCATGGATTTTCCGGATTATACGGAACGTCTGCGGCTGTCTGCCACCCACCCGGAGCAAGCCATGAGCCAAGGTGCTCTGATCGCAGAGGACACCTTCGGTGCTCTGGCTGTCACCGTTGCTGCCGGGCGAACTCTGAAAAACAGTTCTTTGGTAACCACAGCCCTCACCTTGTGTGCCGGCGCACTGGGTCTTTTGCTGACCATTGTTCTCATTGCATGGAGCGCCCTTGCCATTGCATCTCCCATGCATATCGCGGCTTTCCAGCTTCTTTGGGCTATGGTCATTTCCTTTGTTGGCCTGATCCTACTGTATTTTTGAGTTATATTTTTAAAAAAAATAAAAAATTTTCGAATTATTTATAAGAAATTGCAGATTTGCAATTGCATTATTCCATTTTATCGTGTATAATGGAACCAATTGTGGCAACATGGTATGCCGCGCAGTCGATCCCGACTGCATAGAAAGGAGTTTTCAACTATGTATACTGCGAATGATATCCGCAACATCGCCCTGCTCGGCCATGGTGGCGACGGTAAGTCCGCTCTGTGCGAAAGCATGCTCTTCCTCACCAAGGCAATCACCCGTCTCGGCAAGCGTGCCGACGGCACCACTGTTTCTGACTTTGACGAAGAAGAAAAGAAGAGACAGTATTCTATCAAGACCTCTCTGATCCCCGTAGAATTCGACCGCTGCAAGCTGAACGTTCTGGATAACCCCGGCTACTTTGACTTCGCTGCTGAGGTTGCACAGTCTCTCCGCGTTGCCGACACCGGCATCATCTGCCTCACCGCTAAGTCCGGCATCGTTGTCGGTACCGAAAAGGGCTGGAAGGCTCTGTCCGACGCCGCTCTGCCCACCATGTTCTATGTCTCCAAGCTGGACGAAGAGAACGCTAACTTCTACAACACCTATGACGCAATCCACAGCACCTTCGGTGCTTCCGCTATCCCCTTCGTATTCCCCGTAGGCAACGTTGTTGTTGACCTGCTGGAAAAGAAGGCATACGACGCTTCCGGTAAGGAAGTCGCCCTCCCCGGCGAAGCAGAAGACAAGATCGAAGAATACATGATGGCTCTGAACGAGCAGGTCGCTGAGACCGACGAAGAGCTCATGGAGAAGTTCTTTATGGAAGAGCCCTTCACTGCAGAAGAACTGGCAAAGGGCATTAAGGACGGCATCAAGCAGCGTGCTATCACCCCCGTATTCTGCGGCTGCGCTATGACCGGTCTGGGCACCATCCAGCTGATGAAGAACCTCATTAAGTACGCTCCCTCCCCCGCCGAGGGCAAGCCCGCTGTCATCGTTGACGAAGAGGGTAAGGAATCCGAACTGGCTCTGGATCCTGCCGGTAGCCCCATGGCATTCGTATTCAACACCATGGCTGACCAGTACGGTAAGAACTCTTACTTCAAGGTCATCTCCGGTGATATCGAAGACACCATGACCGTTGTCAACGCCCGTACCGGCGACAACGAAAAGCTGGGTAACACCTTCTTCCCCAAGGGCAAGGAAAACAACAAGACCAATAAGGTCTGCTGCGGCGACATCGGCGTATTCACCAAGCTGGCTTCCGTCCGTACCGGTGATACTCTGGGTCTGGCAGGCAAGGTTGCTACCGTTAAGCCCATGAGCTATGACGAGCCCTGCTACCGCATGGCTATCTATGCTAAGAACAAGGGTCAGGAAGATAAGGTCGCTGCAGGTCTGGTTAAGCTGAGCGAAGAAGACGCTTCCTTCACCTATGGCAACGATCCCGAAACCAAGGAAATGATCATCGCCGGTGTTTGCGACATTCACCTGAGCGTTATCATTGCTAAGCTTCTGTCCAAGTACAAGGTTGAAGCTGAACTCCGTCCCGCAAAGATCGCTTACCGCGAAACCATCAAGAAAAAGCACGAACAGCACGGCCGTCACAAGAAGCAGTCCGGTGGCCATGGTCAGTTCGGTGATGTTCATATCCGTTTCGAGCCCCAGACCGAGTCCGAAGAGATGATCTTCGCTGACGAGACCGTCGGTGGCTGCGTTCCCAAGAACTTCATCCCCTCCGTTGAAAAGGGTCTGCGCAACTGCGTTGGCAAGGGCGTTCTGGCAGGCTACCCCGTCGTTTTCCTGAAGGCTACCCTGTTCTTTGGTTCTTACCACGCTGTTGACTCCTCCGATATGGCATTCCAGACCGCTGCCGGCATCGCCTATAAAGAAGGTCTGCCTCAGGCTGCTCCCACCCTGCTGGAGCCCATCGGCGAACTGAAGGTTTATATCCCCGATGCAAACATGGGCGACATCATTGGCGACCTGAACAAGCGCCGTGGCCGTGTTATGGGCATGAACCCCGATCCCGACAACCGTGGCTGGCAGATCGTTGAAGCAGAAGTTCCCATTGGCGAAATGGTTACCTACGCTATTGACCTGCGCTCCATGACCCAGGGTCGTGGCCGCTACGCTCTGAGCTTTGTCCGTTACGAGGAAGTTCCTCAGATGAACCAGGCAAAGATCATCGAAGAAGCAAAGAAGGCAGAAGAAGAATAATAATCTCCCTTTTGCATCTATTCAGCAATTTTCTAATACAGATCCCTAAACAAGGGGTCATCTCCGGTTTCGGAGATGGCCCCTTTTCTCAAACTTTCTGAAGTTAAAAGCATGATCGATTATCTTGGCAGTCTGTATAAAATCGTCGCTGCCTGGGCGCGGGTAACATATCCCTTTGGGTCTAAGATCAGAAGACCATCCTCTACAGTACCGTTTATGTACCCCTTATGCACGACCCAAGAGATCTCTTCTATTGCATAGCTGCTCACAGTCTCTCTGTCCGGAAAGCTCTGCAAAATATCTTCCGGCACATCACCCCAGCAGCCCTCTGCTACGCGTCGATACAGCATGGTTGCAAACTGCTCTCGCGTGACCTTTCCACTGGGGTCAAAGCGTCCCTCGCCAACACCGTTGACGATCCCACGCTCTGCTGCCCATGCCACAGCATCATAATACCATGCATCCTCGTCTACATCCGCAAAGTCGCACTTGGATTCTGCTTTCTGTTGTCCGGCTTCACGCCACAAAATCGTAACCGCCATGGCTCTGGTCATAGCCCCATCGGGGTCAAAGCGTTCCTCGCTGACACCGAGGAACAGCTTTTCATCAATCACATAGTCAATCCCCTTATGAGCCCAATCCGGATGACGAGGCGTATCCGCAAATCCGGCTGAAACACATCTGGTTTCGATTTCTTCGAACCGATTACCACATTTATAGCAGTAATAATACCGGCACTCTCCTGCGGAACAGCCGGAATCCAAAATAACATAGCTGGAATACTCATGAGGACAGCCGGTGGTAAAGCCTTCGCCATACCAATAATTCATATCTACAGATCCCTTGATCCCCTTCACGGACCCTTTGTCTGTATACTGCCACATGGAATAAGGACGATCATAGTTCAGATGGTTGCTATACTGTGCCACCCAGCGTTCCCATTGATCATAGGCAGGTGAGGTCAGAACATTCTCCCACCAAGTCGTATTGGCGTAAACACCGGGGGTATAGCCTGCTGCCCGAATCCGGTCACAGAAAATGGTGACGTTCTTTAAAATTTGTTCCTTGGAGCATTTACGAGAAATCTCCGCATACTCCAAATCCAGATACACAGGTAAAGACGGGCCAAAGCCATCCAAGAGACGAATCACATGATCCGCTTCGCTGTTAGCAGTCTCTTCGGTCAGCGCATAGGAATATAAGTAAACGCCAAAGGGGATATTCAGTCTTGTACAAGCTCGTACATTGTTGTACCATTGGTTGTCGTCCTGATTGGCAACATCTCGCCCAAATCCACAACGGAGAATCGCAAAGTCGATATGCTTTGATGTCTCATCCCAATCGATCAGCCCTTGATGGGAACTCACGTCGATCCCCACCGCCTTAGGCGTGGCCGCTGCAACCCGTGCAGGTCCTACGACAGACAGAAGCATCACGAT
>JAZSAO010000521.1:0-2406 GCA_045601945.1 Faecousia sp.
GAAGAGGAGTTTAAAGGTAGAGGCGTTGCCTATTGTGCAACCTGTGACGGAGAGTTTTTTACAGGGAAAGAAGTTTTTGTCATCGGTGGCGGTTATGCGGCGGCAGAGGAAAGCGTATTCCTTACCCGATTTGCAAGTCATGTAACGATCTTCTTGAGAAAGGGAGATTTTTCCTGTGCCGCATCTGTGGCAGAGCCGGCTAAAACACATCCTAAGATCACCATTCTGCCTTATACGATCATGGAGGAGGTCTCCGGGAAAAACGGACTCACTTACGCTCGTTACAGAAATACCCAAACAGGGGAGACTAAGGAGTTTGAAAGTCCGGAATCCTTCGGGGTCTTTGTATTTGCAGGATATGCCCCTGCTACGGAGTTTCTGAGAAATGTAGTAGAATTGGATGAACATGGGTATCTTGTTACCGATAAAAACCAGCAGACTAATATTCCCGGCGTATACGGAGCGGGAGATGTGTGCGTAAAGCCCCTTCGACAGGTGGTTACGGCAACTGCAGAAGGGGCTTTGGCGGCTACAGAATTAGAAAAATATGTAGCCCAATGTCATCGAACAACGGGGATCCGCCCGACGATATCCGGCTTGAATCGAGAAAGAGAAGAATTGCCCTCCTCCCAAGGAACGGGGAACTTGTTTGACGGGCATATGGTGAAAGAACTGACGGCTTTGTTTTCCAAAATGGAAAGAAAACTTATGCTGAAGCTTTATTTAGATAGTCGCCCCGTATCCCAAGAATTGGAGACTTTTATCCGGAATCTTGCGGAACTAACCGATAAGTTGTCTGCAACCGTTGTAAAGGAAGAAAGGGCAGAATCCTATACTCCGTGTGTAAAGATATGCATGGATGATGGAAGAGAAGCGGGTTTATCCTTCCATGGGGTTCCCGGAGGACATGAATTTACCTCTTTTGTACTGGGGTTATATAATGCGGCAGGACCGGGACAACCTTTGACGAAAGAATTGCAAGAACGGATCCGAACTATTACAGCTCCTGTAGATTTGAAAATCTTTGTGACGCTATCCTGTACGCTGTGTCCGGATTTAGTGAAGGCAGCGCAGAAAATTGCGGCAGAGAATCCTAATGTTACAGTATCGGTCTATGACATTCGCCATTTTGAAGAATTAAAATCAAAATATCAAATTATGAGTGTTCCCTGTCTGCTTGTGAACGATGATCAGCTGACTTTTGGAAAGAAAACGATGGAACAGTTACTGGATTTGATCGACAGTCGGCAGTAGGGATATCCATGCTCCAAATGTGCGGCAAATGTTTCCGATGAGGAAAAAAGATTCAAAACAAAATATGACAGGTCTCTTTTACCGACTACTCCAATTGCGAGTAGTCGCTTTTGTTTGCAAAAAGCTTTACATCGGACAGATAATTTGGTATAATATAAAGATACGGTGTGTATTTATTCATGGTATCAGAAAGGAAAGAAACAGATGCTGAAATATCTGAAAAAGTACTGGTTTTTCTGTCTCCTTGCGCCCCTATTTATGGTGGGGGAGGTCGCAATGGACTTACTGCAACCGGATCTCATGGCAGAAATCGTGGATGAAGGCGTTCTGAAGAGCAACATGGATCTGATCATTTCTGTGGGGATCCGCATGATCCTGACGGTGGCAGTGGGAGGATTGTTCGGTATTCTGTGCGGTGTTTTTGCCAATTTGGCGGCACAGAACTTCGGCAACGACCTGCGTAAGGACTTGTTCCGTAAGATCATGGGTCTGTCCTTCCAACAGACAGATAAGATCTCCACAGGTTCTCTGGTGACCCGTCTGACCAACGATGTGACGCAGGTGCAGAATATGGTGCAGATGGCCATTCGTGGCTTTGTCCGTAATACGGTGATGTTTGTGGGCGGTGTGTATATGCTCTATCGTCAGTCTCCCAAATTCGCACTGGTAGCGGCTTGCGGTTTGCCCTTGGTGGGTATCACCGTGACCTATTTCCTCAAGAAAACCGCACCCCTCTTTGCTAAAGTGCAGAAAAAACTGGACGGCATCAACAACATTATGCAAGAGACCGTTGCGGGTGCTCGAGTAGTCAAGGCCTATGTCCGTGAGGACTATGAACTGGGACGGTTCGACGATGCCAACCGAGCCCTGTGCGAAGAGAACCTCCGCGTGCATCGGCTCCTTGCCTTTATGGGGCCCTGCATGAACATTGTGCTGAATCTCTGCGTAGTCGCCATTCTCATGATCGGCGGCTATACTGCCCGTGCAGGTGGCAACATTACTCCCGGTAATACTATGGCGGCTACTACATACTTGGCACAGATCCTCCACGGGGTCATGTTCACGGCAAATATCTCCCAGATTTTCAGCCGCGCCAAGGCTTCCGCAGACCGTATCAACGAGGTTCTGAACAGTGAGGACATCATTACCGAT
>JAZSAO010000522.1:0-1978 GCA_045601945.1 Faecousia sp.
CTTGGGAGTCTCGTCCTTGGTGAAGGTATCCAGAACGGTGCCGTCTGCATTATAAGCAGTAATGGTCAGAACATGTTCGGAAGCCTCAGCCATAATATAAACAGCATCGTATTCCTGGGTAATGGCTGCAAAGTAGAAATCGGGGTTGTCAACAGCCTTATAGTTGACGTCACGGGACTTTTCGCCCAAGTCACCGCAGATCATATAGGTGGTGCCGTTCTCAACGGGAACGCCGCCCTTAAGCTGCTCGGTACGGGCATAGGAATGATCGTGTCCGGAGAAGACAACGTCAATACCCACTTCGTCACAGACAGCGGGGATGGCATCATGGAAACGCTGGTTGCCGCCGTCGGGGTTGGTGTAGTATACACTCTGGTGGACGGACAGAACCTTCCACTTGCACTCTGTAGCGGCGGCATCAACCTTCAGCCACTCCATAGCCTCTGCCAAATTTGCAGAATTGTTGATCACAGCAATGTATACGTTGTTGATCTCATAAGAGAAGTAATCGGGATGGGGCAGGCCTAAAACGGTGTTTGCAACGCTGCCGCTAAAGTCGCCGTAATACTCGTGGTTGCCCAGAGTATGGATCGTAGGCAGATTGCCAACTGCGCTGGCAGCAAATACGTTAAACAGCTCTTCCCAGTGACCGTAAGAACCGCCGTTGTCTACGAAGTCACCGGTCTGCAGACCGAAGCCTGCGCCCTTTTCGCCGACCTGTTCCAGCATAGCATTCAGCAGAGCAATGGCTTCTGCATCCTTTTCGGGATCGCCCAGCATCTGGGTGTCGCCCAGAACGTAGAAGGTAGTATCGGTAGCTTCCGCAGGCTGGGTCTTGAAGGTAACCATCTCGGACCAGCCAAATTCACTGCCGTCACCGACCCACAGACAGTACTCCGTATCGGGAGTCAGACCGGTAAGGGTCATGGTGTTAACGATAGCAGCATCCTTAGTGGTGGGGAATGCAACCAGAGAGCTTTCTGCGCGCTTGGTCAGGTAATCGGAATCGGGACCTGCACCACGCTTGGAAGCCTCGTAGGTAGCCTTATCCATATAACGGACATAAGCCTTTTCACGGGCATACTGTGCATTGGTGAACCAAGAAACAGTCTGCTCCGTTGTAGGATCCTCGGGGATGGAGAAGAAAATAGCGGTGGGCAGTTCGTTCTCTGCGCCGGCATAAGCCATAACGGTGCCGGTGGTGCCAAAGGACAGGCCCTTATCACTCTTTGCAATCAGGGTGAAGTTCTCCCCTGCTGCCAATGCTGCCAGAGCATCGGAGGAAACCTTACCGGTTTCATCGGTGGTGCCAAGGAGGATCTCTCCCCAGTAAACCTCAACGCCTGCGGCGGCTACGCCGTCAACGTCGTATACGGTTACAGTCAAAGCCTTACCTGCAAGCATAATGCCCAGATCCAATGTGTAGTATGCAGTGACATCCAGACTGGTATATGCATAGGAATCGGTACCAACATTGCCTTCCTTATCGGTGAAGGTAATGTTGTTTACACGGTACTTCAGGTGGTCGACCTCAGGGTCAACAGTGGTAGGAACAGCAAAGCTGACAGTTGCCAGAACGCCTTCTGCACCTTCGGGAGCAGTGACGGTCATGGTCAGGGAGCCCTTCTTGTAGCCGGTGGACAGGAATTCGTATTCACCGGTGACACCCTCTGCAAAGCTTACTACGGGAGCGCCGTAAACGCTGCCGCCTGCGCCGGTGGTGGGAGTACCGAAGACGGTGTTGATATCGGTAACAGTCATTTCGACCTGAGTAACAGTGCCTTCTGCAGTCAGCCCCATAACATAGTTACCGCCAAGGGTAACGATGCCGTCGCCGCCGAAGGTGACATAGGTGTTGATAGCGGCCTCAGCCTTTTCCTCGAACTCACGATTTACGGAAACGTAGTTGCCGTCACCGTCGGAAACCTGTACAGTCACGCTGTGGATAGCGTTGCCCAGAGAGGTACGGGTCATAGCC
>JAZSAO010000523.1:0-2751 GCA_045601945.1 Faecousia sp.
CCTTTACAGCAACCTTAGAATCCAGAACCAGAGACTTACCTACCCATGCGATTCCGTTTTCCACATCGCCCAGAGCCTTAGCGGCACTGACTGCGGAAACAGTATTCAGGTCGGTGAGATATGCCTTCTGTTCTGCAGTCATAGCAGCATCAGCAAGAACATTTACGCTTCCCTTGTAGGTCTGAGCCTGTGCGCCGTAACGGAGGAGGTTGGCGCAAACAGCCTTCAGTTCGTCGGTAGCATTCGCCTTCTCCAGCTGGGCATATGCATAGTCTGCTACAGAGTATACGTCAGATTCGGAAATGAATTCTTCCACACCCTTAAACACGTGTAGACAAGCCGTCAGTTCCTCCGTCATATCGACTGCCGTGATCCCATCCAGCGTGAAGTAGCAGTAGTCTCCTCTAATTTCCGGTTCAAGGATAAATGTGCCTCTGCTTAAGGTAACTTCCATATATCCGGAATCAAAGTCTTCCATCCATTGGGCAGTCACCGCGTAGTTTACAGATATATCACTGGCCAGATTTAAAGAGTGGCCGATCTGTACATCGAGATACTTCTCCACATTTGTCTTTAATATCGGATAGGTAACCAGACCGGCAATAAATTTGCGATAGGCAGGAATGTCCTCGATCCGGGACAGATAAAGACCGGACAGGTCCGTATTCAAGGGAAGATCATTTCCACCGGGGGTATTGCTCCGATTCACCTTGACAGGCAGTTCCAAACCGATCTTGTAGCCCTTTTCAAACTCGGGATAGGCAGAGTCGGGGATCCTATAAGCTGTTTCTCGGATTGCCGCATTTTTAGCATCTACCCAGTTCAGGCCAACGGCACTTAGGGTATCATCATTCTCTTTCAAAACATTATAATCCCACAAGAGATTATATATGCTACCGTCAGATACGTAGGTATCTATGTCAGAATTCAGTTGTGTATGATAAATATATTGCTTTTCTCCATAGTTTCCGTTTCCTAAGTACTCACGGACATAAACTTGTGCATCTCTGGTAGCATCGATCATAAAGTTGGGGGAAAGTTCCTCGTAAATGGAGACAGACTCCTCTGCTCCAATAGGAGTTTTCAACGTTGTAGTCCCTTGTGCGGTGTCTTCCGTCAAAGAGGTAACGATCTGTCCCACAGCAGTCGGATCTGCTATCCAGTATTTCAATTCATCTTGGCTACCGGGTATAGTCATTTTTGATGCGTTGGGATAATTGGAAGAAAGAAGGTGTAGAAAATCCCTTGCTTTCTGTTCTTCGCTGTTGGTAGAACTATAACCATAATAACCGTTCCCCGGATTCAGGTATTTGGAACAAGAAAGGGTGTAGATCAGTACCCCGTCGTCCTTCAGATTCCTTGCAGCTACAATGGCACGATCTGCAACAGATTGCTCAAATGCCATGCCGCTAGTAGGATTTCCGTCTGTTAAGACGAGAACGACCCGCTGTCTACCTTCGGACTTATCAGGGAGATAGGCCTTATCTTGTAACGACTGCATTGCTAAATCGGTACGACTTGAACTATGTACGTATTGACTCTTAATGACACCATTGATCAAATTATCGAACTCCCGTTTTTCATCTGCAGTAGCACGTTCACCTGACAACCGAACGGAGGGGGAAGTACAACGCATATTATATTTCCCGGTAGCGGACACATTATAAATGATTCCGGGACGGTTCTCATCATATGATCCGTTCTTGAATACGATGCGACCATAGCCTGTTACGGACACGGTGTGATATTGTCCGGACGGTAAACTGTCCGCCGTAGCATTCAATTCGTAAATAAACTGTTCGAGAGCAATCTGCGCCTTTGTCAGGTGTGGGATCGCAATGGAGAACCGGACAGAAGCATCATTCCTAATATTTGGATCAATCTTTTTTCTGGTCTGGAATGTATTAAAAGCATCCTTTAAACTGATCCATTCACCCCAATATCCGGCATATCCATAGTTGGAACTATAAATAATACCATGGGGGGCTTCCACCCAATTATTATGCCGGGTTACAAAAGTTTCCCATGTCCCGGAGCCTTTATTATAACGCACGGCTTCCCAAGACATATGTCTCTGACCTTTAGTATCTGCAGTAGAGTAAAACACAGATCCGGACTCACAAAGATTCGTTGCACGGTAATAACCCTCCCAAGCATTGGGATCCAGAATAGACAGATACGCCTCTAACTCAGCATATGTATTAAATGATTTAACTTCTCCTTTATCAGCGGGGAAACTCATGGAACAGGAGCGGTCGAAAACGATGGCAACATCCAAAGGTGTGGTGACAGCTTCCGTCAGAACCTCGCCACGAAGAGCGGCATCTATGTCAATGGTATAGGTATCCGGATCCCCATCCCCACCGTCTGTCAAAACTTGATTGGATTCAAAATTCAATGAATCGGCTTCACCTGCAGATTCATTGGCGGCAAAGGCCACCGTTCCCATACTGAACAGCAAAGAAAGCATCAATAAAATACAAGTGATTTTTTGGACAACGTGATCGTACTTCATATTTATTCTCCTTTACATATCAAATATCTAAAAGGACCTGTCGCCGGGGATGGAGACAGGTCCTTAGGGTGAATGGGTTCTGTGGGGAATGGGATATCCCCCACAGGAAATTGTATTACTTTACAAAGTATGCCTTTGCAGCATCGCTGTAAGCGAGGAGGGTCTTGCCCAGTTCCGCCAGAGCACCGGTGCTTCTTGCAACGTAGGTCTCTGCGCTATAAACATGGGTCTCGGAA
>JAZSAO010000524.1:0-5881 GCA_045601945.1 Faecousia sp.
CATCAAAGTTGCAAAAACCAACATGCACAGTAACAATCGTTTCACTTTTTTCATGTAATGGCTCCTCCTTGTTAGGTTCCCACGGTTTTTTCCACCCTTTGACGGGCGCAGAACATAAGGGCGGTTCCGATCATCGACAGGCTCAGACAAACAATCAGCATCGCCGTAGTGCCCATGGTATCAATGAGGACACCCCCGCCTACATAAGCAATCAGACAGCCCAAGGTATTAGAGGCTCCCAAATAGGTCTGACCCTTCACCACGTCGGACTTTTGTACCACCGTTCCCACATAGTAAACAGAGGCAACTGCATAGAGGGCATAGCCGCCCAATTGTGTAAGCTGTGCCAGAAGCAAGCCCGTTTCACCCGGCAAAAGCCACGTGAGCAACAGTTTCAGGGTCATAAAACAGCAAGATACGCACAGCCAAATATCGCAACGTACCCTTTTCAGCATTTTTGTAAAGAGGAACATCGTCGGGAGTTCAGCCACTGCCGCAATCAGCAAGGCAGAGCCTTGCAAAGCCGTAGCCTGATCTATCAGTTCCGGCCCCAGCTTGCTCTGTGCCACCCGGAACATACAATTGCACAGGGCATTATGCCCTACATACAAAAGGACAGATGCGAAAATCAACAGCATAAAACGCGGTTCTCTGCGGAAAAAAGATCCGCCATCCATGCTGTGCTGTGTTTCGGTTTCTGCCATGGGGATTTGTGGGAAGCATAGGGTCATGAGGATAAATAGCCCGGCGATCACAGCACCACCCAGAACCACGCTCTGGTTCCCCCACAGGCGGATCAGTGCCGCCATAACTTTTGCAAATACACCAAAGGAAACGGAGCCGATCCCTCGTGCCACCGCAAAATTGATCTCCCATCCACTGCGCATTGCCTCCATGCCCATAGCATTGGAGAAGGATGGCAGAACCTGAAGGGTTACGCAAGCAATGGCAAAGAATATAGCCGCACCGTGAGGGAATACGACCACCGCCAGACAGGATAACCCGTTCAGCAAGCCGAAAACCACACAGATCATACGAGAATTCAAAACTCTGCGATCCGCTATTGCTGCCAAAACCGGCTGTAACAGGAAAGACAATCCCGTTGCCAATCCAAGGATGATCCCCGCGCCGCTGTCAGATATGCCAAGTTGCTCCGTCAAATAGGGATTGGCATAGGAAAATAAACAACCGTATTGAGCCCACAGCATAATTTGCTGCACGGCATATGTAAAAGTCAATTTCTTCTTCATAAAATCTCTTCCAAATACCACATAGTTAATAAGTCTGTAGCAGTGTCATGGTCCGGTGTCTTTTCTTCATATTGGAACGTTTTGGCATAAGCATCCCGAACCCCTTCCTGCAGATGATCCATGGTCTTTGTCCATGCCTGTGTCTCCAAAGCCAATCTCTCCGTACAATCTGTTCGTACGGTTTGAGATACGCCATTCCATATTTCCTGTGCTGCAGAGGGATTCTCTTGGTAAAGGGCGTTGTAGCATAGGCTAAAGGCATTAAAATAGCCGGAATACCGCATGGCGGCAGAGTCGGATTCCATACAAGCAAGGAATGCCGCAAACTCCGCTTCCCCACGATCGGTAAAGCCACAGCCATGGCCGATCTCCCGACACATGACAAAGGGCAGACACACAGAATGGATATCCACAGATGCACCGCTTTCTCCCGTAAAGGGAACAAACAGACCATCGATTCCAAGCAATTCTCCCAATATCAAACGTTTTGGTTGGTATCTGGGACCACGGAAGCAATCATACTCCAGAGAGAGGATGGTATAGCAATCAGAGGCCTCTCGTCCCAGTTCTCGGAAGGTTCCATAATCCAAATTGCCGTTTTCGTCTCTCTTGACATTTCTTGCGGCTTCATTGGCCTTGTCCCGATAATAGATGGTAGCCATTTTCAGTTGGCT
This sequence comes from Faecousia sp., assembly GCA_045601945.1. GTDB lineage: Bacteria > Bacillota > Clostridia > Oscillospirales > Oscillospiraceae > JAZOXB01. Next base: position 1,925 of record JAZSAO010000524.1, read on the forward strand.
CAGAGAGGGATCCTGTCCACTCAGTCCCAGCTTTTCATGCATAGGGGGGCTGTAATGATTCAGACCCCAGAGCAACGTCATGGTAAATATGGAAATTGCCAAAAAAAATACCACTCCGCTGACCCAGCGGACAATATGTAATTCCGATATATCCCGGATCAGGGTGTAAATCATCCATACAAAGGCGGTAAGGGCAAGAATCTCCCACATAGCAATGGGGAATACCGAGAAGAACCCTCCTACGATCCGTAAAATATTCTGAGAAATACCGGGATAGAACAGAAAAACAAGTTCCGGTGCATATCTGCCCATTAAATGTAAAATCACAGTTAAGAGTCCAAAAAAACAAGTTAAAAGAAGTCTTCTAACGCTTCGCAGCAATTTCTTTCACTCCTCTCGTGCAAAAGAGCCTATTTGTCTTAGTATATCCTATTTATCTCGTTTTTGCAACCATTGCAGTGAAAAATGTGTAGAAAAAGGAAGAACCTCGAAGCGCTTTTCCGAAAGCACTCCGAGGTTCTGTGATTATGGGTTTTCCAATGCCGCAGACCCTATCTCTCCACAGGGAAACAGAAGCTGCTACAAAATGGAATTGTTATGAGCGTGTCAAATAGTGAGGTTTCGCCCACATTACATTTTCGCTAAGATCCGCTCTACTGCATCGGTCTTTTCCCAAGGCAGATCCAGATCGGAACGGCCAAAGTGGCCATAAGCGGCGGTCTGCTGATAAATGGGACGACGGAGATTCAGGGTAGAAATAATAGCAGCGGGACGGAGGTCGAAGCAACGACGAACCAGTTCACTCAGTTCCAGATCGGACATCTTGCCGGTACCGTAGGTATCTACCAGAACGGAAACAGGCTGTGCAACGCCGATAGCATAGGCCAATTCGATCTGGCAACGCTTTGCAAGGCCGGCCTTTACCAGATTCTTTGCAACGTAGCGAGCCATATATGCTGCACTGCGGTCAACCTTGGTGGGGTCCTTACCGGAGAATGCGCCGCCGCCGTGGGCAGCATAGCCGCCGTAGGTGTCAACGATGATCTTTCTGCCGGTGAGGCCCCTATCACCAACGGGACCGCCGATCACGAAACGGCCGGTGGGGTTGACGTAGAACTTGGTGTTGCAGTCGATCAGTTCTGCAGGGAGGGTGGGCTTAATAATGGACTCGATGACAGCTTCACGGAGATCTTCAATGGCAATGTCTTCGGAATGCTGGGTAGAAATAACCACATTGTCCAAACGCTCGATGGAACCGTCTTCGCCGTACTGAACGGAGACCTGACTCTTGCCGTCGGGACGGAGCCAAGGCAGATTGCCGTTCTTACGCTCCTCGGACAGCTTCTTGCTCAGCTTATGTGCAAAGCTGATAGGTGCAGGCATCAGTTCTTCGGTTTCGTCGCAAGCGTAGCCGAACATCATGCCCTGATCACCGGCGCCGAGGGTATCGGCATCGTCATAGGAGTTGTCAACACCCATAGCAATATCACCGGACTGCTCATCGATAGCGGTCAGAATGGCGCAGGTGTTGCCGTTAAATCCTGCCTCGGGGCTATTATAGCCGATCTTGCACAGGGTTTCACGGGCGACCTTGGGAATATCCACATAGCAATTGGTGGAGATCTCACCCATAACCAAAACCATGCCGGTAGTAGTTGCACATTCACAAGCTACACGGGCGTGGGGATCTTGGGCATAAATAGCGTCCAGAACGCCATCGGAAATTTGGTCACAAACTTTGTCGGGATGTCCTTCTGTTACGGACTCGGATGTAAAGATTCTCTTCTGCATTTTTGTTTTCCTTTCTTTTTAATCAGGATTCCAAAACCTTTCGAATACAAAAATACCCTGTCGCAACTCGACAGGGCAGGAAAATTCGTCCTCATCTGTCGATCAAGCACTGCTCCTACGGAACCCCATAGGTCACAGTCAGTACATACCGTAAAGAAATTACAGTATGCTCGCCGGAATTGGCACCTTGCATATTGCAGGTTGTCGGGCTTCATCGGGCCGGTCCCTCCGCCACTCTCGATAAGGTTATGAAATTCTTGAAGTTTTAAGCCAAGAGCATAATCCCTTTAGCGGTATTATAATACCATAAATATTTTGTATGTCAAGAGGAATTTCATAGAAATTACAATTATTTTACGGCAAAGACAACTCAACATAGGGCTTTTCTTCCGTCAGTTCTATCCGACACAGATGCCGTCCGTTTTCTAACAGGGTATAATCTCCATAGGGCAAATTCTTGATCTCACATATCATGGATTCTCCCGGTGTGCAGCGTATGACTTTCTTACAACTATATGGACCGGATTGGAGCTCATATTCATACCATTCCTGTCTTGCTTCTCCGATGATCATAATTTCCCCTGACCGTTTTGCCTGAAAAAATGACAAGCTGAATTTATCCGTCACATGGGCGCTCCCATGGACATTTTCGAGGCCTTGCTCCGTCAGTTCGAATCGAACCAGTCCATCACGGCAAACACCGTAGTATTCCCCTTCTTCTAATAGTTCCGTGGTACATTCCCCTGTTTCCTTTGTGTGCAGACATTTTAAAAGTTCCCCTTCCCTGTTAAACAAACACAGTTCCTGACTTCCCCCGGTTTGAAAGGTAACCTTGGCCCATAAAGATAGATCTTCTTCCTCCGGCATTGCCAAAATAACCCCTGCCATGATCCCCATTGCAATCCCCAGAAGCAAAATCCCACACAGGACTCTAATATAAGATCGTTTCACACCTCATCCCACCTTGCTAAAAAGTACCTTTAGTATACTGCTTGTCTCATGTCAGATCTTGTCGATCGATTTCCGGTTAAAAAATACTTTTTTGGTACATACTTGATTACGGAGGTGCTATTATGCAAAATAAATTCAAAGGCTTCCGCAACTTCATCAAGGGGAAGGGCTACTACATAGCCCTACTCCTTTGTACCGTTGTTGTTGGAGTAACAGGCTATTATCTGCTGACCGATAAGGAATCGGGCCTCCCCCCGGTTACCGAATCCACCAAAGAAACCGCAACCGGAAGTCACGCCGGAACAGAAAAGAAAGATCCGGACAAGCCCGTTGCCAATTTAGGGGAGGATGACGAAGGGACTACAGAAGTTTCCACCACAGTTGCTTCGCCCTTCTCATTGCAAAAACCCGTAGCTGGAGAGATCCTCTCCCCCATCGCGGTGGATCATCTTGCCTACAACGAAACCACAAGAGATTGGCGCACCCATGAGGGTATGGATCTGGCCGCCGATTTAGGAGAAAAGGTCTATGCCGCCGCAGAAGGAACCGTCTACACCATCTACGAAGACGAGCATCTGGGCATGACCGTTGTCCTCCATCACAAGGACGGCTACAGTACCCACTATGCTAACCTTTCCCAAGAAATCCCCGTAAGCGTTGGGGATACCCTCCGTGCAGGAGAAGTCTTGGGAAGCGTGGGTCAGAGCGCCTGTAGCGAAAATGGGGCTGAACCTCATGTTCACTTTGCCCTTTATCAAAACAACGATCCCTTGGATCCCGGTGACTTTCTTCCCTAACCGCCACCGTAAGCCAAAGATGCGACGGATCCCTTCGAAATCAAGGGCATAAATCATTCCCTGCAAAATCAGGAAGATTCTTGATTTTGCAGGGAATTTTTAAATATTTCAGAGTGCCGCTCTTGAAGGCATTTTTAGCAACGCAAAACTGTCCTGAAAGCCTTGGCTTGCAAGGACAATTGCGTTGTTCAGTACACATTATGATACGTCAAATCACAGTTAATCGGCCTGTTTATGATTTGCACCTGTAGGGGCGAAGCTGTGTCTTCGCCCGTGGCAGTATCGTCGCAGATAGGAATTTCTCCATTCGTAAAAATCATCGTACCACATCGTAGGGACGAACTCTGTTCGCCGGAAAATGTTTCGATTTTGTATGGTTTTTGTATAAAACCGACATTTTCGGTGTCGATCATTAGCG
>JAZSAO010000525.1:0-7003 GCA_045601945.1 Faecousia sp.
CAGGATACTATGACTATGTTATGTTCGGCTTTTACAATATGAAGGGCAAAGAGCGGAACACTTACCTAACTCGCGTTCGGAACAAAAAGGTCTGTGAACTTATGAATGACTATTCCTATGCAGAGGAATTTGATGACAAACTCCGTTTCAATGTTCGATTTGCCAAGTACCTTCACAGAAAAACCCTGAACGGAGAAACCTGCTCTTTAGGAGAGTTTACAGACTTTATCAAGGATCAGGACGGTATTTTTGCAAAGCCCAATCACGGTTCTTGCGGCAAAGGTGTCACCAAACTAAATCCTGCAGATTTCGCCTCTCCCGAAGATATGCTACAATATATTCGAGACAGTAAGCTGATCATCTTAGAACACGCTCTTGCGCAACACGAAGCTATGGCAGCGCTTCATCCCGAATCTGTCAATACCTTACGTATCGTAACCGATCTGGTAGGGGACACAATCCATGTTGCCTATATTATGGTAAAGATCGGTCGTGGAGGACATTGTTGCGACAATACCGGACAGGGTGGAATGCTTTGCCGCGTGGATCCGGAAACCGGAAAGATCCGCTCCGTTGCCACAGATGATTATTTCAACATTTTTACCTCCCATCCCGATACGGGAGTTGTCTTCGAAGGTTATAAGATCCCCATGCTGGATCAAGCCATTGCATTGGCAAAAGAAGCCGCATTGGAGATCCCTCAAATGCGGCACGTCGGTTGGGATGTGGCAATCACTCCTACAGGCCCCGCTATCATCGAAGGCAACGAATATCCCGGCACAGACCTTTGCCAGTTGGCTCCTCACTATCCTGAAAAAGTCGGCCTTTGGCCTTATTACAAAGAGATCCTTTCTCTATAATTTATCTTCAAATATATCTTTGAAAGCAACAGGGGAGACTCTGTTGCTTTTTTCTTTCCCCCTCTTGATTTTTTACGCCACCTTCAGTATACTAAAAAGGTAAATAGGAATATAAATTCACTTCGTCGAAATCTATATTCCACACAGAAAGGATGAAATATATGATCGGATATGAATCTGATTTTCTTGCTAATTCTCACAAAATCCTAAACCAAGTTAAAACCGTTGTGGTTGGTAAAAATAAAACTCTCGTATGGGTCCTTGCCGCGATTTTAGCAAAAGGACATATTCTCATAGAGGATATTCCCGGTGTCGGCAAAACTACCATGGCACTGGCATTTTCTAAAACCCTCGGACTCACGCACAAGCGCATACAATTCACGCCTGACGTTCTTCCTTCCGATGTTACGGGATATAGCATCTTGGATCAAAAGACAGGCGAATTGCAGTATAAGCCCGGTGGGATCCTTTGCAATCTCTTTTTAGCTGATGAACTAAATCGCGCAACTTCCCGAACTCAATCTGCACTTTTAGAAGCCATGGAAGAAGGACAAGTCACCGTCGACGGCATTAGCCACAAAATTCCTCGCCCTTTTACCGTGATTGCTACCCAAAATCCCACCGGAGCCGCCGGCACACAACCTTTGCCGGATAGCCAAACTGACCGTTTTATGATTCAGCTTACTATGGGATATCCCGCTGCAGAAGATGAAGTAGCCATGGTCACTGCCCGTCAGATCAATGATCCCTTAGGAAAATTGGAGCCCGTTATCTCTTGTCAAGAACTGATAGCAATGCAAAACACTGTTTTTGAGACCTATGTCTCTGAAGAAATGATTCGATATGTTGTTTCTTTAATTGCTAAAACAAGAGACCACCCTCTCATTCACCGTGGTGGAAGTCCCAGAGCAACCCTCGCCGTCATTTCGATGGCAAAATCCATCTCACGGCTCCGTGGGCGTGATTACGTGATCCCAAAAGATGTCCATGAAGTATTCTCCTTAACAGTCGCTCATCGTTTAGCATGGAAGTCAGAAGTTAAGGATTCGGATATTCCTTCAATACTATCCGAAATTCTCAGAGGCGTTCCTGCCCCACAGTTGCGATAATATGTGGTGGCGCAGAATCATATACAGCTCCGTTAATATAGGAGCCTTCGTATTTTATCTATTTAACGGCCAATGGTTTTCTTGGATCTTACTTCTTGGACTGCTGTTTCTCCCATGGCTGAGTCTTCTCATTAGTTTGCCCTCCATGCTTTTGAGCAAGGTGGAATTAGAATGTCCGAAACAGGTTTCTATGAATACAGGTGTATCTGTAAAGCTTGTCCATCATTGTCCCTTGCCGCCCCCTCCCATTCGTTGGGGCTTCCGCGCCCATGAAGGCTTTAGTGATAAAAAATTGACCTTTGCAAGCAATGCATCTTTTTTGGCAGATCATTGCGGCTCCATTGATATCTGCCTTAAAAATACTTTTATATACGATTATCTGGGGTTATTTCGTTTTCCCATTGGGCGGAAGATTCGAAGTACCATAATTGTCCTGCCGAATCCCGTTCCCGTAATTAACCTTCCAAGTCTCAAAAAACACCTTACCCCTTCATGGAAGCCCAAACCCGGTGGTGGCTTTGCCGAGAATTACGATCTGAGAGAATACATTCCCGGAGACGACCTACGGCAAGTACACTGGAAATTAGCCGCTAAAACAGGGAAAATCATCCTTCGGGAGCCCATCATTCCCATTCGTGGAAAATTGGTTCTCAGCATGATCTTAAATGGCTCACCTGATGAAATCGACCGGAAGTTTGGCAGACTGCTCTATTTGGCAACCTATTTTATAGAAAAAGACCTACCGTTAGAGATTCGATGCAGTTCCGGAAAGGGGATACAGTCTTTTACCATAGCAACTACAGCAGATCTTGACAGCGCTATGGATACCCTCCTTCGTTTACCCCTTACAGAAGAATCTACCCTATCCGTTTCCGGTGCCTCATGGCATTACCAAGTCGGAGGTGAAGCAGATGAAGGTTAAAAATCTCCGAGAAAGTTTTTACTCCCTTCTTAGCGGAATCTTCTTTGGTACCTTCCTTACCTTTGCCTCTTTAAGTTCTCTCGCAACAGCCTTTGCTTGGCACCTTCCCGCTGTAGGGAACAGCTTCTATCGAGCACTGGATCTGACCATATTATTCAGGTATTGCGTTTGCTTTAGTCTTTTGTTCTCTCTATGCTTCACCATCAGAAGAATGTGGATCCTCGTTCCCATTGTTATTTTAGGATATCTGGGATATGGTTGGCATTTCGGAAATCTCCGGGAATGTACTTTCGATTTCCTATATATCATCAGCAAACGGTATGACAACGCCTATGGTTGCGGTGTACTGCTTCTGAATGAATTCAGACCGATTTATTCCAATATTGCCATCGTTTTCCACAGTTTCGCCTTGCTTGGCTCTGCCATCGTAGCTTGGGCCACCTGTAAGAAGCAATCATCTTACTGGATCCTCGTTTACAGCCTCCTGTGTTTGGTTCCTTTCTGTGTGATAACCAATACAGTGGCTGAAAAGTGGTGCCTGTTCCTGTGGATTTTTACCGTTGTCCAATTTATGATCACGAACCACACCCGAAGAAAATGTTTTGAAAGCAGTATTGTCTTAATCGTTTATTGCACTGTCCCTCTTTTGATAGGGATCACCCTCCTTTTCACCTTTGTTCCCAAAGATACATATCAGGGACAAGGCCGTGCAGATGCTCTCTTGGATCGATTTGAGGACATCTTTCAAGCCTCCGATTCCTCTTTCGGAGGTGGGGGCTTGCACACACAATCAACAGTTGACCTATCTACCTTAGGCGATCGTAAAGAACGGAATATCCCCGTCATGTATCTGACCGTACCGGAAAGCGGTACCTATTATCTCCGAGGTGAAGTGTATAGCAAATATAACGGCACCCAGTGGATTGCAGACGAAAAAATGCCAAAGCTTCCTTGGCGCATCGGTACTGCAACAGATAAACAGATATCCATTCGTACGCGTTTTGAGCATGATATGCTCTATGTTCCTTACTGTGTCGATCCCACCATCCTCTCGGAAGGGGATAGACTTCTCCCGAATCCCGACAGGCTAAAGGAATATTCCTATATTTTCTATCAGGAAGGAACCGCGCTGTCTGAATCTATAACCCCCTCTCTTATGACCGCTATGACAGACCTCCCATACGATACTTTTCTGTGGGTCAACGACTTCATCAGCCAATCTCTTTCGCAAACAGACAGTCGTCCAACATTTTTCACAGATGAGCAAGTGGTTTCCTTCATTGAGGATCTTGTTCGTTCTTCAGCTGTCTATGATCTGTCTCCTGCGCAAATGGATCCCTCCTATAAAGATTTTGTCCAATGGTTTATGGAAGAAGGGGAGAGCGGTTATTGCGTGCATTTTGCCGCATCTGCAGCTGTCCTTCTAAGAGCCAATGCTATCCCGGCACGGTATGTAAGGGGCTATGTTGTAGAAGCCCAAGCCAACCGCGAAACCACGGTCTACCAGAAACAATCCCACGCATGGGTAGAATACTGGACCGCAAATAATGGATGGCAGATTTTAGATGCCACCCCTGCCGGAGAGGAAGAACCGGAGCCCACAACTACAATGACAGAGGAATCCACCGTCCCCTCTACAAGTGCCACAGAAGAGGAGCCCACAGTAACAGAGCCTCCCACAGAGCCCACCACCGAAGAACAAACAACTCCGCTTCCCGATGACGATTCAGAATCCGGCAATGCCCTCTTCTTATGGAATTTCTTAAAATGGCTCCTGGTCCTCGGTCTCCCCATAGCCCTATTCCTCGGACAGCGGAAAGTGCGTTTGATCCTGTGGGATCGAAAGTTGGCAAAGGCATCCAAAAAAGAACAGGCGCTTTTACTCTGGAATCGCAGTTTAAAATTCAGTAAGATCCTAAACCAAAAACCGCATCATAAGCTAAAGCGGATCGCAGAGAGAGCCAAATTCAGCCAACACGAAATCACTACCTCGGAACTGGAGATTTTCCACGCGTTCTTCCGAGAGTCTGCAGCCACTCTAAAGAAAAGATCCATTTTCAAACGTTTTTACGCTCGTTGGGTCTTAGCCCTCGTTTAAATCGAAAATGCTGTATCCCCACATCATATAAGATGGAAGGATACAGCATTTTAATTTATTCCATTGCTCTCTTTAAAAGTTCCATGGGCTCACGGATCAAATCCGTTGCTCCGGCTTCGATCAAAAGTTCCTCGCTACGGAATCCCCATGTAACTGCAAGGCAGGGAAGGCCTGCATTTTTCGCCGTAAGGACATCTACTTCGGAATCTCCTACGTAATAGGCATCCTCCGTAGAGATCCCTAACTGCTCCAGCACATAATATACCATATCGGGAGCAGGTTTCCGAGGCATATCCGAAGATTCACCCAATGCAACAGGGATCGTATCTTCAAAGAATAAGGAACGTAGCTTTTTCACAAAAGGATCCGCCTTATTGGATACGATGGTCATGGGAATCGCCGCATCCTTACAGGCTGCTAACAATTCCGGGATCCCGGAGTAGGGGAGAGTCAGGTCATGATAATGTTCTTCATAATGTGCTTTCATTTCCTTTAGAACCGTCTGCACCATCTCCTCGGAAGTTCCTTGTGGAACAGCCTTGCGAATGAGCATCGCCAAACCATTTCCCACAAAAGCGTTTACCTCTTCCAAAGTTCTTTGCGGAAATCCAAAGGTCTTCAAAGCATGGTTTGTACTCCGGTGGAGATCTCCAATGGTATTTAACAGTGTGCCATCTAAATCAAAAATCAAAGCCTTCATTCTTTATCCTCCGATTGAAAATTGGCAAGGGGATTGGCCATTGCCGCAATTCTCAGTTCTGTATTTTCAATGTGGGTATAGATTTCCGTTGTGTTCAAATGCTCGTGGCCCAGAACTTCTTGAACAGTTTTCACATCTACACCATTTGATAACATTAAGGTAGCTGCTGTATGACGAAGTTTATGTGCAGAATATTGCTCCGGATCCAAGCCCGCCGCAAGCATATGTTTCTTCACCAGTCGATGAACAGCAGTGACCGTGATCCGATTATGATTCCGAGATCCGAACAACGCCTGATTATCCGTGAGAACAACACGATTTCGCTCCGGCAAATAAGCATCCAATGCATTTTTGCAAGCTGTACCGAAATAAACGATCCGTTCCTTGTTACCTTTGCCTCGAACTCGGATCCGATCCTCATATACATCACCACGGTTAAGACCAACCAGTTCCGATCTTCTGATGCCACAATTTAGGAACAACATCAGGATGGCGTAATCTCTCACTGCATTTTGGCCTTCCACCGCCCGTAAAAGCTGCTGGGATTCTTGTAATGTCAGGTACTTAGGCAAGGATTTCCGAATTTTAGGGAATTCCACATCCTTCACGGGATTCACAGAAAGTTGCATGGTGCGAACAGTGAGATATTTATAAAAGGACTTGATGGAACTTAGCTTTCTGGCTCTGGCAGATGCACCGATCCCTTTTCCGTTGTCATGACTCCGATCATTGGCGAGATAAGAGAGAAAATCGAATATATCGCTGAGGGTGATCTTTGAAATAAAGTCCAAATCTACACTAAGGATCGGAATATCATCCAAAGGAGTATTATAAGGCATTTCATTCCGCATAAGCATCATAAAACGGAGGAACATTCTAAGATCCAGATAATATTCAGAAATGGTTTTGGGAGATTGTCCTTTAATTGTTTCATGGTAGGACAAAAATTCTCGCAAAATTGAGGGACAATCGGAATACCGTATCATATCGACACACCTTTCTCTAAGGAATACACTGCAGTAAGTGTCTTCTCCTGATCTGATCCAAAATCAATAAATAGTTGTTTATCAAATTTTATAGCTTGTTTTTCAAGGCATAAAAAGATCATAGAGTAAAGCTTAGGATCTAACATACCAAATAACCTCACTAATAGAATCTGATCATCGCAGACAAAACACCCAAAACGGTAACCAATAGCAAATAAGGCCACGAGAAATCAAATACATTCCACGGTGTGAATCAACGGATCTCATTAAAATCGGTCAAAAACCGGTCAGAGCCGTCTGCGCTGTCTATATTATATCATAAACCCAC
>JAZSAO010000526.1:0-7709 GCA_045601945.1 Faecousia sp.
TTCTTGTCCAAATGGAAAATAATATGGCATAATAAATGCCTCCTATTTTATTTATTAAATAAATTATACCATATTTTTGATTTGTTTGCAATATGTACAAAAATCCCTCTGCCGATTTCTCAGCAGAGGGATAAATTTTACTTTACAAATCTATTTACTTAGATTCTTTAATTGCAGCCTGTGGTGCTATGTACAAAAGAAGGAGCTTTCAGAGGGCCAAGAGAACCAAAGTGTAAAATAGACCCTGGAGAATGGACACTTCATACTTTAGGGGATCCTTATAAGCAGACAGGCAATTTAGGGTTCTGCCCTTAGAAGCGGACACCTTTCAGATGACTATTTTTGTGGTAAGACGTATCCATGAACCGGACGGGAAGGAATGGATACAGATGAGCAAAAAGACACACAAACCCATTTTTCAAGCGAGAGAGAAAAGCTTCGGGGCAATCCTTATGTTAGAAAGGTCACTGCGAATACAGTGTCTTTTACCGAGGATTTCAAGAAGCCGGTCTATGACAAAAAAGCAAGAATGGATTCCTGTCACAGAAACCATGCATGCATAAAGTTCAAGAAAAATGCCTGCATTTTTCAAAAACGGCTCAAATTAGCCGTTTTTGAAGATCCCCACAGCATAGCTGTGGGGACAAGTCGCAGAAGCGACTTGTTCAGCAGACATTATTATAAATATTAATAAAACGTTCTCTGTGACATATTGACTTTAATGGTAATTGCGGGCATAATATTATTGATTTGTTATAATTGATGTGAGTGTATGGATTACATGACTCAACGCACCGCTATTGCAAAACGCATGGCGGAATTATTGAGATGAAAATATCAGTGCAACGGGGCTTCTCCAAGGCGATGCTTTAGAAGTTGTGCAAAGAAGAAAAATCCATCCCATTGTAAAAGGACAGTACGTTCTTCCCGATGATGTGCAAGATGAATTATTGGCAATCAGCAACCGTTCAGATTGTATGTACTATTGCACAGTCGTGGTAGTCCGTCTCCATTTTGCTGGGATTTATGAGTAAGCTGATTTTCCCTGTAGAGCTATACTGACATACTTCTATCGCCAAGTCACAATCACACAGAGAGGGGATTTTTTCATGAGAAAGAAGCTACTATCGCTCCTACTACCGGTGGCAATTCTCTTACAGTTTTTTCCTATACTCGTACCGAAAACCCTTGCCGCCAGCTCTTACACAGGGTATCACAATTTATCTCTCGCTGTGGTCAATAGTGACAATTGCACCGCAATGCAAGCCATGGGGGTATGTGGGCCCTATATCTACTCCGTGAAGATTGCAGAGGATCACTCCCAGGCGATCCTTTACCGCACAGATCGGAAAACAGGTGCTACGGTTGCTGTTACCGTAGATGGAGACAGGTATGCAAAGGATCTATATCATGCCAATGATATGTGTACTGCTGAGGTAAATGGAGCAACCTATCTTTTTGTGGCTACATTGCGCAGTGGCGAAAAGGGTGTAGTTTGCCTAAAGGTATGTGGATCCACTGCAACAACCCATGCAGTATACCGACTTCAATTCAATGATCCGATGGGAACAGAATACTCTGCCAGTGGCATTTCTACTCTGTCGGTCAACGGCAATCGGGTAAAGCTGCTCCTTACAAGCGGCTTCACTTCCTACTTGGCAACGGTAGATCTATGTGAGGGGAATGCAACGTTGTATTCTACTTTGGCCTTTCAGATAGAATCTGCAAATGCCTATGCCATTGTCAGATCAGTCACCGGCTCACCAAATGCCACTGTCACGGTGCAGGGTGTCGGCTATGCCGAGGACACCTTCTATGTGCCTTTGACAGTGGATCATCGCAGTGTGATCCTTGTCTATCCGCACATTAGTGAAGCGATCGCAAGCTGCAATACCTCCTTGACCACAAGTGCCAATGCATGCATCCATATCAGCAACAGCGGTTATCACTTCTTTGAAGTAGAAAGCATAGGTGTTGCTGATGGCATCGTCTATTTCAGCACCAACCGAATGCGTTTGAACAATCACAGTATGGCCAGCATTTCCTTTTTAACAGATTCTTCCTCCTCCCGTTTAGATGCCATGGAAGCCCTCCGTGACGATGGACTTTACCGATTGTGCAGCACCACGGATGGAAGCTATGTTATGGTCGATCCCAATTCCTCAGACGGTCATCTTACAGTTGCAAAAGCCAATGGCTTAAATGCGGAATATTTTGGACTGGAATGTGACCGTGAAGGCTACTATTCTATTCGCAGCTTTACCTCAAAGAAATATCTCACAGTATATGACGACCATACTGTGGGACAGGAGGAAAAGCGAATCGGAGATCAACAGTGGTGGATCGTTCAGTATTTGGGGGACGGGAAGTCAGCGTTGATCTCTAAATACAATCGTGAGTATCTCTATTACGATGCGCTTTCAAACACGATCACTACATCAGAAACGGAAAAACCTTGGAGCCTGTGTATGTATAAGAACACGGCTGCCTTAGAAGAGCTGCTCTTTGACTATAAGCTTTATACAGCCTGCTATGGGGCTGAGACTGCGGGAATGACGGAAGTGCAAGCCCTGTCACACTGGAAAAATACAGGCAAGGCCTCAGGGTATATTGCAAGTGTATTCTTTGATGCAAACTACTACCTTGCGAATAACCCGGATGTGGCAAAAGCGTACGGTGCAGGGAATTATACGGGTGCTTACAATCACTTCGTAAATTACGGCTTCTGGGAAGGCCGTCAGGGCTCCATGTTTTTCTCTCTAAAGGACTACATCACCCGAAAAGAAAATGCGGATATCAAGACTGCTTTTTATCCGGATAAAGCAGCTGTGCTAAAGCACTTCTATCAATACGGTGCGAATGAAAGTCTCAAGCATGCATACCGAGCAGGCTCGGACAGCTTTTCAGCTATGTCCTGCGTTGCAGAATATGGGCTGCAGGCTGATGCAGGCTACGATTTCCTAATAGATTACATCAAGAAGAATGTTGCAGTTTCTAAAATTGCGACGAAAGCGGAACTTGAAGCCCTTCTCTTTGATGCGGAATACTATCAAGAGACAACGCCAAAGCTAAACAAGAATAATTCCGCACTCATGAATATGCCGGGTGAAACCTTTGAAGAGAAGCTCTATTATCACTGGAGAAACTACGGCATCTCGGAAGGCTGTGTTGCCAGTGTATATTTTGACGCAGCATATTATAAAGCCCGACATCTTGACAGCTCCTATACTGCAGCCGAAGCATATACGCACTTCGTCGAAAGCGGCTTCTGGCAGGGTTTCGCCGGATCGGAATTCTACCATGGACAAGCGTATCTGTATGGCTTGGAACGGCAAGGCGCTTGTAGCCACCATAGCAGCGTGACTGCGATCCGGAGAGGAAGCTGTCTGGAAAACGGTACTGCAACCACCTATTGCTGCCAGTGCAGCAGTGTGCTTATAAATACAAGCTTCTCCATTCCACATACCGAGATCCTTGACGATGCTGTTGCAGCTACCTGTACCGAAGCAGGGCTGACAGAAGGGAAACACTGCTCTGTCTGTAATACTGTCCTTGTCGAGCAGAGGATCATACCTGCAAAGGGTCATACAGACATAAGCCCAAAGGATAACTTCTGTGATGAATGCGACTCTCAGATATTGGATGCTACCATAGGCTTCCGGACCCTGAGTCTGGAGGGCAATATTGCAGTGAAATACTACATGAGCCTGACCGAAGAGATCGCAAAGGACGAAAACGCCTATATGCTCTTCACCTTAGAGAACGGGGAGCAAATCAAAGTCCCTGCAACGGAGAGTGTAAAAACCCTTTATTTCGGCCACGATTATTACATATTCACCTGCGCCCTGTCTGCTAAGGAGATGACGGATACCATTCTGTGTCAATTCTTCTACGGGAGTGGACAAACGGAGGAATATTCCTATTCTGTTAAGACCTATGCTGATCGCATTCTTACGAACTACAGCAGCAATGAGCCCCTTTGTGATTTGATCCACGCTATGCTGGATTATGGTACAGCCTCCCAAATCCATTTCCGGCACCACACGGAGCGTCTTGCCAATGCAGGCTTTGAGCCTCCGGATTATTCTTCCGTTTCAATTGATGGTTTTCCCGTAAACAGGGAACAGGGAACAAGTCTTGTCCCCTTCGTAGGAGCCTCCCTCTTGCTCGAGTCTGAAACCACCCTCCGTATCTTTGTCAGGTCAGAGCTCCCCGCAGACAGCTTCACCATTTCCTATGAGGGTAAGGAGTTGCCTGTAAGCTCATCCTACGGACTATACTATGTAGACATAGAGAATATCTCTGCAAAGGATCTGGATGAGTATGTAACCATTACCGTAAACGATGGGCAGGAAGTTGCAGAGATCTCCTATGCGCCCATGACCTACTGTGCCTCTGTCCTTGAAAACGCCAAGGGTATCCACACTCCTACAGTACAGGACTGCGTCGCAGCCATGTATCTGTATAACAAAGCCGCAAATCGTTATTTCACAGAATAAACCGATTGGCTCCGTTGGATACTGTACTCTTCAAATATTCCCCTTTGAATCTTTAATATGTTGCTAAACTTCAAAAGTTATGCTTGAAATTATAATAATTCGTGGTATAATATTGTTGTAAAAGTGAGGCGATGATATGGAAAACTTTGTTGACCGAGAGCAGGAAATGGAAACTCTGCAAAGTGAATATGATCGAAAAGGCAGTGCCCTTGTAGTTCTTTATGGACGGCGCAGAGTCGGGAAGACTACTTTGATCTCCGAGTTCATCAAGGACAAGAAAGCCCTGTTCTTTCTTGCAAGCGAGGAGTCGGAATCCCAAAACCGCAACGCTTTTAAGGACAAAGTCGCTGAATTTATCAACAGCGATCTTCTGAGAAATGCGGATATTAAGAATTGGGACACCCTTTTCAAAACGATAATGGATACTCCCTTCCATACAAAACCGGTTATTGTTTTGGACGAATTTCAGTATCTTGGCAAGGCCAACCCTGCGTTCCCATCAATATTTCAGCGTATTTGGGAGGAAATTCTCAAGGATCGCTCCGTGATGGTGATTCTCTGTGGCTCTCTCATATCTATGATGGAATCCCAGACCTTAGCATACAGCAGTCCTTTGTATGGCAGGCGAACCGCCCAAATCCGCTTAAAACAGATTCCTTTTGCATACTATAACGATTTTTTTCCTGGCAAGAGCAGAAAAGAACTAATCGAAAGGTATGCGATCACAGGCGGCGTTCCCAAGTATATTGAACTCTTTTCCGAGAGCAAGGATATATATACCGACATCCAGAAATGCGTGTTGAATCGTTCGGGATATTTGTATGATGAACCCCACTTTTTACTGCAACAAGAAGTCACCGAAGTCGGTAGTTACTTTTCCATCATCAAGGCCATTGCCGCAGGAAACAGCAAGCTCTCTGCAATATCTACGGTTTTGGAAATCAAGTCCACAAGTTTGACAAAATATCTCAAAACCTTAATAGACCTGGATATATTGGAGCGAGAAGTGCCCGTTACTGAGGACAGCCCGGAAAAGAGCAAAAAAGGACTATACAAAATCAAGGACAATTATCTGCGTTTTTGGTTTGCCTTTGTCTATCCCAACATGAGCTTTATAGAAAGCGGACACAGCCGAGTGGTTATGAATAAGATCCGCAAGGGTCTTGTAAGTGGGCATATCTCCTTTGTGTATGAGGATGTATGCCGTGAAAGAATGTGGGCGCTTAACGCTGATGATGCGTGGCCTTTCCATTTTACAAAGCTCGGTCGTTATTGGAATGCAAAAACCGAAATAGATATTGCGGCAATCGACCCCGACGGAAAGAATCTCATTGTTGGCGAGTGCAAATATTGGCAAGAACCTGTGGGCCCGAATATTCTGCGTGACCTTGAGGAAAAAGCCAAGAGCGTAGCTTGGAAACAAAACAGTCGTAAAGTATGGTACATTCTGTTCAGTGCCGAAGGCTTTACCGAGGATCTAAAAACACTTGCCTCAGAGCGTGATGATGTATTGCTTTTCGACGATATAGAAAGCTGTAACAATAATTGATAACGAATCAAAGCCCGTATATCACGTTTAACGGTGATATACGGGCTAATTCTCATTTATCTAAAATTTGCACATTTTACAGAGTATATTCCTGGGGAAATTCCTCAAAAACCCTGTATTTATGCAAGTTTCAGGTTCTTAGTGCTGATCGCGGATAGCAGCCTGGGCAGCAGCCAGTCTTGCGATGGGGACACGGAAGGGGCTGCAGGAGACATAGTCCAGGCCAAGAGCGTGGCAGAACCCAACAGATGTGGGATCGCCGCCGTGCTCGCCACAGATACCGACATGGAGATGGTCGTTGTTTGCGCGGCCCAGGGTGATAGCCATGTTCATCAGCTTGCCAACACCGGTCTGATCCAGCTTTGCGAAGGGATCGTTTTCGAAAATCTTGGTGTCGTAGTATGCGGACAGGAACTTGCCTGCATCGTCACGGGAGAAGCCGTAGGTCATCTGAGTCAGGTCGTTGGTACCGAAGCAGAAGAAGTCAGCGTTCTGTGCGATCTCGTCAGCGGTCAAGCAAGCGCGGGGGATCTCGATCATGGTGCCGACTTCGTACTTCAGCTCTACGCCTGCAGCAGCGATCTCAGCATCAGCGGTCTCGATAACAACCTGCTTAACATACTTGAGCTCCTTAACGTCGCCAACCAGGGGGATCATGATCTCGGGAACCAGGTTCCAATCGGGATGAGCCTTGAGGACGTTGATAGCAGCACGGATGACAGCAGAAGTCTGCATCTTTGCGATCTCGGGGTAGGTAACAGCCAGACGGCAGCCACGGTGACCCATCATGGGGTTGAACTCGTGGAGACCGGTGATGATGTCCTTAATGTCCTGTACGGACTTACCCTGAGCGTCAGCCAGAGCAGCGATGTCTTCCTCAGTAGTGGGAACGAACTCGTGGAGGGGGGGATCCAGGAAGCGGATGCAAACGGGGTTTCCTTCCAGTGCCTCGTACAGCTTCTCGAAGTCGGACTGCTGATAGGGCAGGATCTTTGCCAGAGCGGCTTCACGCTCTGCAGCGGTATCGGAGCAGATCATCTCGCGGAATGCAGCGATACGATCAGCCTCGAAGAACATATGCTCGGTACGGCACAGACCGATGCCTTCTGCGCCCAGCTCATGTGCCTTCTTGGCATCTGCGGGGGTGTCAGCATTGGTACGAACCTTCAGAGTACGGAACTCGTCAGCCCAAGTCATGATGGTATCGAAGTTGCCGGAAATCTCAGCGTCTACGGTGGGGATCAGGCCGTCATAGATGTTACCGGTGGAGCCGTCGATGGAGATGCAATCGCCCTCATGGAAGGTCTTGCCTGCCAGAGTGAACTGCTTGTTTTCTTCATCCATGTTGATCTCGCCACAGCCGGAAACACAGCACTTACCCATGCCACGAGCAACAACTGCTGCGTGGGAGGTCATGCCGCCGCGAACGGTCAGGATGCCCTGAGCGGCCTTCATGCCGGTGATATCTTCGGGAGAGGTCTCCAGACGAACCAGAACGACCTTCTTGCCCTCTTCCTTCCAAGCCTCTGCGTCCTCTGCGGAGAAAACGACCTGGCCGCAAGCAGCGCCGGGGGATGCACCCAGACCCTTGCCGATGGGAGTAGCAGCCTTCAGTGCCTTGGTGTCGAACTGGGGATGGAGCAGGGTGTCCAGGTTACGAG
>JAZSAO010000527.1:0-7765 GCA_045601945.1 Faecousia sp.
GGCAACAGCGGTGTCAAATCCGGCGGGGGCGTTCAGACCGATAGAGGGATTGAATACAAAGTCCACGCTGTAACCGGGATAGTATTGTTCCAGGTAGCGGAATGCATCCCCATAGACTGCCTTTTCACGAGACAGGCCCACCAGCATTTCGATGTACTGTTCGTCCCGAAGAACAAGAAAGGCAAATAGACCGATCAGCTGATCCTCTCGGTAAATGCCAAAAACACGATAACTGTCCGGGTTTTCTATAGCCCTGATCAGATTGTATTGCACCTGTGCTTCATTGGACAGCATGGGATCTGCGAAGTTGGTGTCTTTTTGAAAGCCGGATACAAAATCCCGGCACTCACTATATGATTTGATTATTTGGATCATAATTTTTCCCTCCGATTCAAAGTGCCAGCCTGTAGGACATGCCGTTCTCTGTTTTCTTGTCCGGGCGGAAGCACACACTTTCGAAGCAGCGTTTGGAGGCTTCGTTCCAATCGTAGATTTCTTCAACGCACAGGTGGTCATAGCCAAGGTCTCTCCCTCGCTGAACAAGGGCTAAAATGATCTTTCTTCCTATCCCTTTGCGTCTGTATTTGGGGTCAGCTATGACAATAGGCATATCTTCTTGCCAGAAGGTCACATCCCCGATAGGCTTATATATGCCGCTAACCAACGCTTCGATAAAGTACAACTCTCCCTCATTGTCTAACCATGTATACATCTTTGTCAGTAGCTCCGGTGTGTAGGGAACTCTGTCCCCATCCACCATCCATACCAGTTCTAAATCCTGATACCATTCCAATGCGAAGTCGTACACTCCGTCAAATTTGCGAAGGCGTAGAGACTCATCGATCTGTATCAACTCAGGTTGTTCCACTCCTTTGATTGCCATGCTTCCTCCAATTGTATTTCTTGAATTTCATGAAAGGAAAGACTGAATTATTGGGGAATGAGCTGATACCAATACCGATCCACAAGGACCCCCTTGTTTTCGGTATCATTTTTCAGCAATTCCCGTCTGGTGAAGCCGAGCCGTTCCAAGAGGGCAATGGATTTCTTATGCCCTGTGACAACGAAAGCATTGATATATTTCATACCCAACTCATTGATGGCGTATTGAACCAATGCATTGGCACATTCGGTCATGTACCCCTTTCCCACATGGGCTTTCCCAAGCCAATACCCAAGTTCGCACACAGCATATTCTTGATTGATGTTCTCCAAAGCACACATCCCCATAAAGGTGCCCGTTTCCTTGCTGAAAATTCCCAATTCTAAATCTTTGTCGGAACTTTCTGTGTATTTCAGAAAGTCCATAAAACCTCTTGCATCTTCTTCGGTATAATCCATAGTGGGGATTGCGGACATGAATTGAATGGTTTCCCGATCTCCGATTGTTTCAGCGATCATCTGCGGCGTGAGAAAATACAGGGGGAACTTCATTTCTGTTCGTTTGGTGTTCAATATAATATGGTTCATATATTTCTCTCCAGTCCAATTGTGGCAAAGCGTTCAATACAGTAAACTTGTTGTGTAAGGTGGTGCAAAAACCGGAATTTGGTTATTTCTTTTTCTTTGGCGTAGGGAGTTCCTCGTACATCGCCTTGAAAAGCTTGCTCAAAAAGTCTTTATTGTCTACATCATCGACCAACAGCATTTCGTTTGCTCCATCATAAGGCAATTCGTATCTCGCGTTAGGCATAAGGGAGATGGCTGATTTCACAGGCTTTACAAGGAACCTATCATCATAAATCCCACCGATGATTTTGCCGCCATAGTAGATGATGTACTCGCCCATCATTGCTCTATATGTGATTTCCTCTAATCCGGATAGTTGGTCTAAGATAAATGCTAAATATTCTTTACCGGAAGCCATATTGCACCTCGTTTTTTATTCTTTGAGATCAAACCGATAAACCAATACCTCTCGCTTTCCTTCAGTGTACATTTCGTTGTCCTCGGGGATGGGAACCCTTTCTATGAATTCTCCTCCGGCAGCACGGCAGGTCTTGGCAGAAGCAAGGTTTTCCGGTACGCAGGTGATGATTAGATATTCCATTCTATGCTTTTTGGCAAGATTGAAAAGCAGCTTGCAAGCCTTGGCTGCATAGTGGTTGCCACGATATGATTCATCAATACCATAGCCAATATTGCCCCCGATGTATGTTTTTTCGTTGTGACCAATTCGCAGATCACAGTAGCCGATTTTTTCTCCCCCTAAAAGGCAGATATCAAAATAATATGCCGGCAGCCATTTCCTCTGTGGATCTGCCTGACAAGTGCGGTTCAAGCGAAGATAGATTTCATGATCCCTCAAATCGTATGTGTCATAGAAAAGGAAGGACACAGAGCTACTGAGGTCTAATTGTGCCCGGAGACGTTCGTAGAAGTCGATATAGTAGTCCAGCCGCTGTTGCCAAAGCTTGTTAGCGGTTTCGGTTCCGAATTTCATATCTTTTAAATGGGTCAGCTTTTCTATGGTGGAGGCTACCGTTTCTTTTTTGCTATCCAAGCTCATTTCGCTGAATTTGTTATGCTCCAAGGTTTCATAAATGCGGTAGGCATCGAAGCGGTCAATGTTATCCGCATCGCCTACGGTTTCGGAAAACGGGCTTCGCTCCCATGGGAAATCCGATTCATCATCTACATGGATGGCGATACCATAACAGATCTCGTTCACAGCATCAGAAGAGAGTCCGAGGCTTTCCAGAAATGGCCTTGCAATGGCTGCACTGCGACGGCCGTGGTTTTTCCAATCCTCACGGGTAGCCATTTCCTCGCAGTAGGCAATGTCGTGAAGCAGACCGGCAATTACAGCATAGGTTACATCAAAGCCCTCTGCCTCTGCAATCGTCTTTGCAATATTTGCCACACGGTAGGAATGCTCTAAACGGTAATCCCGCTGCGCAGAATTGGCCTCTAAATATGTACTTGCAGCGAAGGTTTCCTTCAAAAAGACTTCTGTTCTTGCAATTAGGTCTGTGTTTATGCTATATCACTCCTCTATCTGAATTTTTCCAAGCGAAATAGTTGTTCTTCATCCACAACATCAACGCCATTCTTATATGTATATCCCATTTTCTGATAAAATCCACAAGCCGTAATGGATGAAGGAATCTCAATACGCTTCGCTCTTAAATAGTACTCATCTTTTTCTAATGCTTCGATGATCTTCCTTCCAACACCCTTACCCTGATATTCGGGCAAAACGAAGATCGTAAAGAAGCTGCTTTCATCCTCTTTGTCCCAATAAGGGCCGATTGCTCCGCAGCCTACAATCAAGTTTTTATCACAAATTACATAAAAATGTGTCCAACCGGCTCTTTTGATCACACTCTCAGGAGTGAACCTTTTTACACCATTTTCAATGAACTCCGGTGAATAATCTTTGCTGTTTGTGATCCTCATGGCTTTGATGATCAATGCGGATACCTCATTGGCATCGCTATTTTGAAATCTTCGTACAAAATAAGTTCTACTCATATCACTTTACCTTTTACGCTGAATAAAATCAAACCGGATGCATGAACCATTCATTTCTTCACTTTGAAGGTCAAAGCATCGTATTTCTGTCCTCTGACCTCTCGTGTTCCTACGTTGCGGTCGCACTCCACAAAGCCGAGTTTTTCGGCACAGCGGAGCATTCGGTCATTGCCCGACCAAGTTTGTGTATACAGCTCGACCACGCCATTCTCGAAGTAATACCTTATAAATGCACGGAGAGCCTTTGTACCGACACCTTTTCCCCACACATCGGGTTCGCAAATATCAATACCGATGGCACGATGAACGGTTTGACCGTCCTTGACCTCGCCAATCCATTCGTAGTTCTCGTTAATGGGATAGGCGCTTACCCAGCCAATGTGTCTGCCGTTCCAACAAATTTCAAATTTCCAACGGCGAACATCGTCGGGAAGATCTTTCATAGACTCATAATACTCACGCCAAGATGCGCGCTCGGTTTCTTCGTCTGTTTCGATGGGTTCCCATGGTGCATCTGCCTCCGACCACTCGGTTTCGGTGGTAAACCAACGCACATAGTCCTCAATGTCGGACTCTATCATATCTCGCAGGATGATGTTTTCAAATTCGAGCTTCATGATTTCCTCTCAAAAAACATTCTTAATTCTGTGTTCGGTGTGCCGAGATTGACTTCCTGTTCCGTACCGTCAAAACGGAATCCATATCTCTCATAAAACTTGATAGCTCGCTCGTTACCTTTCAGTACCCAAACGGCAATATTCTTGTAATTAGATAGCTTTTCAAAAGCGGCGTTCATCAGTTCATAACCGACCTTCTGACCGTGGTAGTCTTCAAGTACGTAAATGGCAAATATCTCGCCAAAAACGGAAATCTTATTATCACGATACTTTCCGTATGCAACAAAGCCGATAACCTTATCACCGTCCTTGGCAACAAGAATGTTATCTACCCATTTACGGGCCATAACCTTACACTTTTCTTCGGTTAAATTCTCCAAGTATTCGGCATCAATAAGCCCGGCATAGGTTTCTTGCCAAGCCTTATAGTGAACATAGCCTTTTCCGTCGATCTCATCAATGGTCTGCATTGGCTTTATAATGTAATTCATTGTTTCCTCCAGTCCTCTTCCGGCAGACCGTAGAAGTATAGGTCTGCCCAATTACCGTAGGCATCCTTAGTCTGACGGCCTTGGATGCCTTCAAGATGCATTCTAAGCTTCTGCATCAGACCCACAGACTTCACGGCATCTATTGTTTCTGCGAATACTTTATGGGCATTTAACTCTCCGAAGGCATAGTCGATCACAGCCTTACAGGACTCGTAAGCGTAACCCCGCCGCCAAAAGCTGCGATTGAAGAACCAACCTAATTCATAAATGCCCTTGTCAATTTCATTGAAGAGAATATAGCCTATCAATTTGCTGCTTTCCTTATGAATCGCCGCAACCGCGCCTTTCCGACCAATGCAGAAGGAAGTCAGAAACTTCTCTGTTTTCTCAAAGTCGTATGCCGGTTCGCAGTATTTCATGGTTTCATCGTCACCGAGGATTTCTTGCAGATCAGCGGCATCCTCCGGACTAAAGTCACGGATGATCATCCGTTGGGTCTCTATGTACATCATTATCCCTCATTTCAGAATCCTTGTTGGAATGTTTAATGCTACCAAGCCACGGTAGATCACGCTTTCAAAGTCACCGTAGACCATGTTGCCCGGAAGCTTTCCCAACGCTTCCACTAATTGTGCTGTTGTGGGAAGCACTACAATATTGTAAAAAGCTTCGTAATCCCGGTTCCCCGGAAAAGCATTGATCCTTTCTGCCGTTGCTTTAAGATCGATTTGCCGAAGATCACCGAGACACTGTGTTTCGGTGCCGGAATTGCCTACATACAGATTGCAGTCCTGATGGAGCGTCAGGTACAGCTCGTCCTGCTCCTGTGCAAACAGATCCTTCAGATCTATACCTTGTTCCAAGCGTGCTATGGTAGAAGCTATGGTATTTTGTTCCGCTGCTTTTATGATGTCCGCTTCCTTTTGTCCCCACCGGGAAAGATATCCACTAAGGGCGGTTACAGTTTCCATAGATGCTCGATGAGGTTCAAAATCCATCATATTTTTGTGGGGCGTGAAGATTGGAATCGCGAAGCCGATATAGTCCGGCTGAAGCTGATCGAGCATTGCAGTAATGGATCCTGCATCCTCGGCAAAGTGCCGATTCAGCATCAACGATACTTCGATTTTGGCACCCCTTTCCTTCAAATACGCAGCTGCAGCAACAGCGATATCATAGGCTCCTTTGCGACGGACGATTTCATCATGGTGTTCTGCGCTGCCGTGGATGGTAATGCCGAAGGTGTTGCAGCCCTGATCCAAATATGCCTTCACTACAGCATCCTTATCCTTGCGGTGCATTAATCCAATTCCGGTGGTCATGCCGTGGTGATAGTTCTGGATGTGTCGGGTATGGGCTGCGGCATAAAGGATCTGATCTATGTGGGGATGATTCATGGGTTCATGATCTAAGGTGAAGCTTGCTTCCTCTGAAAGGTTTTTTGCAAGGATATCCAGCATTTCAATGCAAGCAATGGCATCCTCCACGGGCATCATTGGCCCGGGACCGCCGTTTACATAGCAGTGTTGACAGCGGGTATTGCAGCCTGCCACTAAAAAATCAATGTTTATCATATCCAACCTCAATGTAAAAATCGTTGTAAGGCTTTTACTTTTTCAGAGAATGTAGTATTGACCTCCTCCAAAATTTCCTGCGCCCACCGAGGAAACTCGTCACGCTGACAAGCCGTATACAGAGATATAACCGCATGCTAACACTCTCGCAGGTGATTCCCAGTTTATTCAGTTCGTGGCAGATGATGCTCATAATAGCACCTCTCTTACTTTTCGATTTTGACTTCAATTTGGCTATTCTGAAATAACATCCTTGCAACAGTTTGAATTTGATCCACAGGTATGGAAGAAGGGATGATATGATCTACCCCAAGGGCATCTGCAAACCCACTCATGATTCGATATGCTGCCATCGCATGACCATTGTCCTTGTGGGAATCGTCAGCCTCCCCAGCGAATTTTCGCAGCAGGTTTCTTTCTTTGGAATAAATCAGCTCCACCAGTTTGGCTCGGTACTCCAGGTTTTCAGAGGACATATCCTTGTCCATTTCCAAATCTTTTGCGTGTTGCGCTTCATGTTTCAGAAGAGACACACGGAAACTCTCGCTTTCAAAGTCCCATGCAGATTTTACGCAATGAATAAACCCGTCCCCGTTAGCCCAACCGCTGGTTCCGATTTCGCCAAAGGACAAATAATCGATCCAACTGCGCATAACAAAGCCGTCCAGTAATTTTACGGAATAGTTTTGGATGCTGTCAGGCAACTCAACATCATAGGAAACTGTTTCAGTCGTTCTCACTCCTAAGATAGCCTGTAATATCCTTCACTGCTCTTGCAGGCTTGTCGCTCATGATCTCCAAAACCGGATTTTCTGTTTTCTCGCCGGAAAAGTATTTTCGGGCGTAGGCAAGCACAAGCTGAATATCCTGTGTTTCAGACATGGCATTGTACGCTTCGTCATAGATGTTCATATCCCGCTGCTGGGGAGCTGTATCATCTAAAGCTACCTCAAACAAATGGACCTTCTGCTGTTCTTCCTCGCTCTCGCTGCCCCAGTCGTACTCATAGAGCTTTTTGCAGTTAGATAGATCGTTATAGAAGTAGTTGCTCTTCATGCGACTGTAGCTGTTCGGGAATTCCGTCTTACGAACAAACTCAAAAGCTCCTTCTGTTGCCCACTTGGCGTAGTCAGACCACTCCCATAGTTTGAATTTTCCTAATACTGCATACAGATATTTCCCGTTCAATACCATCCCGTAGAAGCAATCCGGACTCTGCTCCAGTGCCTGTACAAAGGGCTGAACAAGTGTCATGTTCTTCTGATAATCCGGCGTTAATTCATCACCGAGCTTTAAGGTTTGGCTCATATGATATAGTATCATTTTATATAGTCCTCCCTTGCTTTTGAAGTGCTGTCTGTTAGATTTCTACAGGAAGGTTTCCTATGCTACTTCAACCGAAAAGTTCAAAAGCAGCCACTACAGGAAGCATATCTTCGTTAAAGTTTTGTCTTCCGTACAAATCCAGGAACAGATCGGTGTAAGCGTTTGTTTTTAAGTTGTACTGCAAAGACCAAATTGCCCAGTATAGATCTATGTGCTTGTCGCCCACGCCTGACATATTGAAATCAATAAAGGAAGAAAAAGAACCGTTTTTCTGAATGATATT
>JAZSAO010000528.1:0-2015 GCA_045601945.1 Faecousia sp.
AAACCATAGATCTTGCCTCCGGTCAGTTGTATATTTACATCGTCTAATATCAGGGCTTTTTTAATATACTTTGTTGCAGATTTTACGATAATTTCCATTTGTACCTCCTATTCCACAGCGGCTAAAATATCGGTCTTCTTGTATCGCAGACAGCCAATCACCACACACAGTAAAATAATAGCCACCGCAACTATGGCAGATTTTTCTGCGGATACTCCCATGAAGTAGTTGAGCATATCGTTTCGTTGCACCATGGCACCGTTGCCCAGCACCCAAGGACTGTAAATATATACCGCAACCATAAGCTGGCTCATACACAGCAGGAAGCTGAGAATGGGTCTGCAGAACAGACACAAGAGCATTTGCACCATACTCAAGGCGGCCAAGTGGAGGTATGGCAATAGGAGCGTCATAAAAAGGCCCTCTCCCACGGGAATCAGAAAACCGGTGTTGTAAAGCTCGGGAAAGAACGCCTCCGTTACCGTTGGGGAATTTGCCACAGAGGGAACCCCACCCATAAGAATGGTAAAGACAAGTACCCCTAAGGAGCCCAAAAGCAGGTACAGTGCCGTACTGCACAGATTCCAAACGCATTTAGAGAAATACCAGCCCCGTCGGTTTCCGCTACGGACAATGATCTGCTGGCCGGAAAGGGACAGATCTCCCAACAGGTAATCTAAATTCATAAATAATCCTGCACCCATAATCAACAGCCACATAGTAGGAAATTGAAAAGTCTTCGGATCGACTCTGTTAACGCCCTCAAAGCAACCCATCATATAATCCATCCAGGTTGCCCTGTAGCCCAAAAAGTTCAAGTCAATTTGGTTCATAATACAGGGCACCATAAAAATCAACATCGCCCACAGATAGCGGGGACGGAGCAAACCGCAATATAAATCGTGGGCACATACCTTACGCCAATTCATGCTTTACCACCTGCCAATATCCCACAGAAAAGCCTAAAACCAAAAGGCTTCCCATGGCTATCAATAATGTCACTGTTGAAAATGGACTCGGCGCACAAGAAGCCGCCATTTGTAGCGGTGAGAACTGTTCCCGGATCCCCAATCCATGCCTTGTCAACATGATCACGCTGTCCGACAGCATCATTAGAAGAAAAGGGGTAGTGAGAATCACTACGGGATGACGGGGCCGCGAACCAAAGAGGAAGCACAAGCCTGCGGCAATGCCTCCCCACAGGAAATCCAAGCCGCACCAGAGAAGGCCGTGGAGCCAGGGATGGGCATAATACAGAGCAGAAAATGCTTGCCCGTTTGAGATAAGGTATAAGGGCAAGCCGGGATTTGGCTTGATTGCAGGAAGGAACAATGCGTTCACAAGTAAATTCAGCAAAACGGGAATACTTACCACAATGCCTCCGCTAACAAAGGCTGCCATAAACTTGGAAAAATAGTACTGCTTGACACTGCAGCGAGAGACCATTTGATTGAACAACCCGGACTTCCTATCTTGATAGTAAGAACATCCGTAAGGGATCGCTGCCAACAATGGCCAAATAAAATAAAAAATACTGCTGCCTAACTCCAAAAAGCTGTGTGCCATCCAATGGATAAAAAGTGAGACTCCATCAAAACTCACGGCGTAGTTGGGGTCATAGTTCAGCATATTTTCCATATCCTGAACCAAAGGCGAGACATCCCGCTGAATCTGCCAAACATGGAGTAAGGAGAGAATACACCCAATCAGCAAACATAAAAGAAGCATACGGTTGCATAAAGCTTTTTTTAGTTCAGTACGAAGCATTCGCATCATTTGGTTCCACTCCAATCGATATCTAATTTATAGAACACCCCATATAGACTTCCTGCGGAATCGGTAAAGCATAAGTGGGGCAACGAGAAATCTCCGCCCAACTCACAGTCCGTTACAAGAAAGCCCAAGGTATAGGTAATGGATTCTCCCGGAGCCAGTCGGAATGCCAGAGGATGTTCACTACATTGATTCATAAGACTAAAATATACAGGGTCCGCATACCATAATCGATCGCCAAT
>JAZSAO010000529.1:0-11367 GCA_045601945.1 Faecousia sp.
AATATAAACGACCAAACGATGGTTTCGCTCTATAAGGTTTTGTTTCGCTTCCGGAGTACCGTCTCGGTGAAGGGCTTGCTCCTCTTCGGAACTTAGGGGAGTGGGGAGAATGTCGCTACCGCCTATGTACATGATTTTGGTTGGCTTTAGCAAGGAGAGTAAGAATTTAAGCATAAGAATGACCTCCGGTTAAGGCCTCGTATGCGCCACCGTCTGAAACCGGTGTGGGGGAAAGGGCCACGAGACCTGTTCGGGATTCCTTCCCGACAGAAATGTGAAGTGGGATCGCTAAGAGAATGCCGTTTTTGGTGCCGACCGCGCGATAGGGGATCAGTCTGGGTGAAAATGTGCGAAGCTGCGGGATCAGTGAGATGGGATCTGCCAAAGAAGTTTCATTGACTATCGGTGGAAGAATTGGGCGGAGGGCTTTCCAATACACGGTGATCACCTCGCCACCGCTGAGAGGATCGCGCAAGGTGTTTCCGGTGTCTTGCAATGCTGTTAAGCGGATCCGTTTCCCGTGACCTTCCAATGTCAAGGGAAGGAGGCTGTTGGGGCTGTGGTTTAAGGGGGGAAGAAGGAGTCTGCAAGCAATGTTGACGGAAATGGCGGTAAGCAATAAAGAGCCGAAAGAAACCGGATACATGAGATATCCGGCGGAGCGAACGGGGATCTTACCTGCACAGTAGAAACTGTATACTGCACCGCAAAGTACGACAGACAAAAGAGAAAAAATCGCAGAGAAGCGCAGAAGGGACTGTTTGCAACCGAAGCTGCAGCACAGCATTGATACAGCAATCACGATTTTGCAAATTACAGTATTCATCCAACTCAATCCGGGTAGAAACACCAGTATACTATACACAGCGCCTATGGCACTTCCCAACCAGAGTCGAAGTATTTTCGGAGCGGAACCGCCCAAACGTGCAGTGCCCCTGAGTAGGGTATAATTGATCAGAAGATTTAAGAGAAAAACCATGTCTCCGTACACAACCACGTTATCACCTGCCTGTGGACAAAGTATATCTCGAAGTCAGAAAAAAACAGGTCGCAATTCCATGGGTGGAATGAGACCTGTTTTTTGATATTCCGAAAAAATGGGAGAGGGAAGTCCAGCGTTTGCCTTCTTTAGCCTGATTATTCCGTAGGTTTCCCTTGGGATTTGTCGAGGGCTTTTAGAGATCAGGGGACGGACTTTTTAAGTTCTTCCCAATATTTCTTTGCGGCTTGTTCGATTTTGTTTTCGCCGTATTCATAGTATCGTACTCCTGTCAGTATGTCCGGCATGTATTGCTGCTTGACCCAATGGGAAGGATAGTCGTGGGGATAGAGATAGCCCTGCTCCCGTTCTTGTCCTGCACTGTCGGCATGGACATTTTGCAGTTCGCGGGGAATATTACCCAGCTTTCCGGCCTTTACATCATGGATGGCGGAGGCGATGGCACTATAAGCGGAATTGGATTTAGGAGCAGTGGCGAGGAAAATCACCGCTTGGGCAAGGGGGATCCGTGCTTCCGGCATACCTAACTGGAGGGCAGAGTCTACGCAGGCTTTGACAATGGTAACTGCCATGGGATAGGCCAGACCGATATCCTCGCTTGCAGAGCAGAGAATTCTGCGGCAACAGCCGGGAAGATCCCCTACCTCTAAGAAGCGCGCCAAATAATGGATCGCTGCATCGGGGTCGGAACCACGGATAGACTTCATGAGGGCGGAAAGGCAATCGTACTGGTTGTCCCCCCCACGGTCATAACGCATAGCAGATTTTTGGGTCACTGCTTTGGCATCGTCTAACCGGATTGAAAGTTCGGTATCACCTGCTTTGGCGGTTAGGAAAATGGCTTCTACCGCATTGAGGGCCTTCCGAACGTCACCGCCACAGCCGGAGGCAATTTGATCCAGAGCACCTTCTTCTGCGGTGACAGACAGTTCCAGTTTTTGAGCCATATATTCGACACCCCGGTCTACTGCTTTACGGACAGCTTCCTTCGTCAAGGGTTTAAATTCAAAGACTGTGGACCGGCTGAGAATCGCGTTGAAAACATAAAAATAGGGATTTTCCGTAGTGGAAGCGATCAGGGTAATTTTTCCGTTTTCGATATGTTCTAAAAGGGACTGCTGTTGCTTCTTATTGAAGGATTGGATCTCATCCAAGTAGAGCAGGATCCCGTTGGGAGCCATAAAGGTATCCAGCTGGGATACGATGTCCCGAATGTCTGCGGTAGAGGCAGTGGTAGCGTTCAGCTTATAAAGTTTTCTCCGGGTGGCGTTAGCGATAATGTTGGCAACGGTAGTCTTTCCTGTACCGCTGGGTCCGTAGAAAATCAGGTTGGGGACTCTGCCGGAGTCAATCATGCGACGGAGCATTTTTCCTTCTCCTAAAATCTCTTCCTGTCCGTAGACCTCAGATAGCTTTGTGGGGCGCAGTTCGTCTGCTAAGGGCTGATACATGGGACATTGCCACCTCCTTTGTGTTTTCTACTATCATACTACGAAATGATAAAAAAAGCAACGAAAAATGAACCTGTATTTTTGGATTGGTACTTGAAAAAAAGTGAAAATAAGGATATGATATAAGGAGATTATATTTGCAAGGAGGCAACTATGAGTCAAAATACAATGTGGGCTCTTGTAAAAGAGAAAGCAGAAGAAGGGCTGTGGATGAAGCGCGTCCCTGTCCCCGAAGTTGGCCCAAATGACGTTAAAATCAAGATCCGGAAAACTGCGATCTGCGGCACAGATGTACATATTTATCAGTGGAACAAATGGGCCCAGAACACCATCCCTGTAGGCATGACCGTAGGCCATGAATATGTAGGTGAAGTCGTTGAAGTTGGCGCAGGTGTACAGGGCTTTAAGCCCGGTGATCTGGTTTCCGGCGAAGGACATATTACCTGCGGAAAATGCCGCAACTGTCTGGAAGGACATAAGGAAAACTGCAAGGATGCCAAGGGTGTGGGCGTGAACCGTGACGGTGCCTTTGCCCAGTATCTGGTGATCCCTTCTTCTAACGTATGGCCTTGCAATCCCAATATTCCGGAAGAAATGTATGCGATCTTTGACCCCTTTGGAAATGCGACCCACACGGCTCTGTCTTATGACATGCTGGGTGAGGATGTGCTGATTGCCGGTGCAGGTCCTATTGGTATTATGGCTGCGGCTATCGCCAAGTTCTCCGGCGCTCGTCACGTGGTGATTACGGACATGAACCCCTACCGTCTGGAGCTGGCGAACAAGCTGGGAGCAACCCGTTGCGTCAACCTGACAACAGAAAAACTCCCGGAGGTTATGAAGGAAATCGGCATGACAGAAGGCTTCGACATCGGTCTGGAAATGTCCGGTAGCCAAATCGCTCTCAATGACATGATCCACAACATGAAGCATGGCGGCAATATTGCACTCTTAGGTCTTCAGCGGACAGATGCAACGGTGGATCTGGAAACTGTGATCTTTAACGGTCTGAACCTGAAGGGCATTTACGGCCGTAAGGTTTGGGACACTTGGTATAAGATGTCCACCATGGTACAGGCGGGTCTGGATATTAGCGAAGTCATTACCCATCGGTTCCCCATTCAGGATTGGCAGAAGGGCTTTGATGCTATGATCTCCGGCCAATCCGGTAAAGTAATTTTAGATTGGACAACATTGGAGGATTAAGAAATGGCAAGAAAGAACGATATTCTCAGCATTTATACAAAGGAAGTAGAAGCCATCCGCGAAGCCGGCTTGTTTAAGGGAGAGGCACCCTTTGTATCCCCTCAGGGCTCCCGCGTGAAGATGGCAGACGGCAGAGAACTGCTGTGTATGTGCGCCAACAATTATCTCGGATTGGGCGACAACCGGAGACTGATCGATGCCGCCAAGAAGACCTATGACGAAAAGGGCTATGGCGTAGCTTCTGTTCGCTTTATTTGCGGTACCCAGGACATTCACAAGACGCTGGAGCAGAAAATTTCTTCCTTCTTGGGAACAGACGATACCATTCTGTATTCCTCTTGCTTCGATGCAAACGGCGGTCTTTTTGAGACCCTGCTGACGGCGCAGGATGCAGTCATCAGCGACGAACTGAACCATGCTTCTATCATTGACGGTGTCCGTCTGTGTAAGGCTATGCGCTATCGCTATAAGAACAATAATATGGAAGATTTGGAAGCTCAGCTGCAGGCTGCCGATGCAGCAGGCGCTCGCATTAAGCTCATTGCTACCGACGGCGTATTCTCCATGGATGGCATTATTTGCAACTTAAAGGGCGTTTGCGATCTGGCTGACAAGTACAATGCTCTGGTTATGGTTGATGACAGCCATGCTGTTGGCTTTGTCGGTGCTCACGGTCGCGGTACTCCCGAACACTGCGGTGTGGAAGGTCGTGTAGACATTATCACCGGTACGCTGGGTAAGGCTCTGGGTGGTGCTTCCGGTGGCTATACCACCGGCCGTCAAGAGATCATCGATCTCCTCCGTCAGAGAAGCCGTCCTTACCTCTTCTCTAACTCCTTGGCTCCGGCCATCGCAGGTGCAAGCATTGAGATGTTCAATATGCTGGAAGAAAGCACTGCTCTCCGTGACCATCTGGAAGAGGTTACCGCTTACTACCGTGCAAAGCTGGTAGAAAAGGGCTTCGATATCATTCCCGGTACCCATCCCTGTGTTCCTGTTATGCTCTATGACGAGAAGCTGGCTGTAGAATATGCCAAGAAGATGATGGAAAAGGGCGTTTACGTCGTTGCCTTCTCTTATCCCGTTGTTCCTAAGGGTAAGGCTCGTATCCGCACCCAGGTTTGCGCCAGCCACACCAAAGAAGATATCGATTTCGTAGTCAAGTGCTTCGAAGAAGCAAGAGAAGAAAT
This sequence comes from Faecousia sp., assembly GCA_045601945.1. Taxonomy (GTDB): domain Bacteria; phylum Bacillota; class Clostridia; order Oscillospirales; family Oscillospiraceae; genus JAZOXB01. The sequence goes on from JAZSAO010000529.1 coordinate 4,848, forward strand.
CGGCAAGTAAAAAGGAATTAAATTTTTATCTCAAACAATCAGGATCTTGGACGATGCCGATATTTTGTGGAGGTGGCATAGATGCATAAGGAATACAAACGCATTGTAGAGGGTGCATCTGTTGGTATCCTGTTGATCCATGGAATTGTAAGTTCGCCCAATCATTTCCGTGGGCTATCCGACCTGATTCCCGAGGGAATTTCCGTTCATGCTCTGCTTTTGGAGGGACACGGGAAGGAAGTGACGGATTTTTCCAAAGCCTCTATGGAAAAATGGGTAACTCAGGTTGCTCAGGCTGTGGAGGATATGGGTAAGGATCATGAGGAGATCTATATTCTGGCACATTCCATGGGGACCCTTCTTGCTATTGAACAGGCTGTGAGAAACCCTAAAATCACAAGAATGTTCCTGTTGGCATCTCCGTTGCAGGTATTTGTGAAGCCTATCATGGTTCCTACGTCTCTGAAAATATCCTATGACAAGGTGAATCCGGACGACCCTGCCATGGTTGCAACGAAAGGCAGCTACAGCATTGCTCCGGATAAGAATCTATTCCGATATATCGGTTGGGCCCCTCGCTTTTTGGAACTTCTTACCAAGTGCCGGAAAACAAGGAAACTCATAAAGGAAATCAAGTGTCCCACATGGGTGTTCCAATCCGGTAAGGATGAACTGGTCTCAATGCGTTCCTGTAAGTATCTGAGAGATAATCCCAATATCGCATTAAGTGTGTTGCCTGATTCCGGTCACTGTTATTATGCGCCGGATGATTTGAGCGTCCTGCAAGAGGCGTTTTCCCAATTTTTTATCTAAACGAAAAGTAGCAGACCATGATGAAAGAAGATCATCGTGGCCTGCTATTTTTCGGTTTTTGTTATGAGACAAGGGGAACTGAGCAGCCAACTGTCAGACAGATCCAACCACTTGGCATTGGGACACTGCTTTTTTAACCGAGTGACCATTTCCTCCGTACAGGGGAGATTACAGCAATTCGGAGTCTTGATTCGCCAACGCTTTCCTTGGTCATATGCATAGTGGTATGCCCTCAGGGTGGTGGAGTTGTGGGAGAAGTTCGACTTGTCGGCCAACTCTGAAAGGGTCAGCGTTGATAAGAACAGCAGGGGCAAGTGACAGGGGATGCCTTTGCTTGATGACGTGAAAAGGTCGATACGGACGATGGATCGAACCTCAGACAGGGGGACAGTCCGTACGAGTTTTTTGCCGCTGTAATACACAATAGCGTCTTCTGTAAAATCCGGTCTGAAATAGGGGGTAAGACCATAAATGGATAGGGTTTCATTTTTGTTGCAGTAGTACTTGACCCTGTACTTTTGGCACTCTGTGAAATTTTTATAAGGAAGCTGGGGATATAGCTCTCTCAATTGATGCAACAACTCTGTTCTCATGGGAAGAAATACGGTTTTATCTTTCCGGAAAAGAAAAAAAGACTTTCTAAGCAATTGGAGCAGCTGCTTTTTTGCCATGCTGTCAATGTAATTTGCTTTATTCTTGAGAAAGGGAACCTCGTGCCGTGTGATCCAATTTTTCAGCATTTTGGCTTCTTCTCTTTGAGCCAGTTCTTCGGCTGTATGGTATGTCAAACAGAGGTGGTTGCCCCATTCATTGCCCACGGCACACAAGAGTTTCAGTTCTTTCGGCTCCAAGGTTTTGACCGTGAGCCCACACCAGGTAATATGGATCTTGTTTTCGGACAGATGAACCTTATAAAACAGAAATACAAAATTGAGAAGATAATATAGGAGAAATAAAGCAGAAGGGATTCCGAGCCAGTTTGACAGCATCGCTGAGGGAAACCACCTTGCGAGCAAAAGAAAGAAGGGCACCATAACAAGGAGCATAAGAGGGAGGACGATCCAGCCATAGAGCATAAAGGTATCGGACCATTGTGCATTTATGACTCTGAGGGATAGGGGATACTCTTTTTTCACATTCGGCCTCCTCTCTGCATCATGCTGATTTCCGGGATGGGATCTCTAAGTTCATTATATCGATTTTCTTCAAATAGTCAAGACTATTTAGTTAGAATTGAATATGGAAGAGATTACTTATTTATCTCATTAAAAAGTCTCTTGACTTTTCTCTGCTATATGGGTTAGAATATAGACGATCTGGAAAATGTTGCAAAATTGGAGGTGTTTGTTTTATAATCCATGTATTCTGTCCGGGTTTTGTTAGAAAAACTGAACAATTCTGAAAATTTTAGAAAGGAAGATTACCACCATGAAAAAACGCATTCTGGCACTTTTCCTGTCTTTGACGCTGATTCTATCTGTAGTTCCCATGCAGATTTTTGCGGCAAATGTGACCAATCTAAGGGGAAGCGGAACGCAGACGGATCCCTATAAAATTGGCTCCGCCGAGGAACTGGTTTTTGCGGCACAGCAGATGAATGCAGGAACTGCCGCATATGTAGGAAAGTACTACAGCCTGACGGGGAATATAGATATGTCTTCTGTAAAGGAATTCCCCATGATCAATAGTTTTACCGGTGTTCTCAACGGTATGGGCTATACAATTTCCAATCTGACCATATCGGACACCGTAGGCACTGTGCCTTCTAACGGCTATGGCATTGGATTTATCCACAAGAATTCCGGAACCATTCGGGATCTGACTTTTGACGGTGCTACCATTACATCTGTTGCCAATGCACAGGGCAACGGAAACTCCGGTGCCGCAGTTGTGGTGGCAGAAAATTGTCAAGGGGCGGTGATTACAAATGTTACCGTTAAGAATTCTACTGTTAACGCCCCTAAGGTGCCTAAAACAGCGGCTCTTTCACCATAATGGGCACGGCTACGGAGGCACAGGCTCTGACACAGGCGGCAACCTATGAGGCACTGGGCTGGGATCTGTACGCTGTTTGGAAAATGGAAAACGGTATTCCCTCTATCCGTACTCCCGAAGAACGGAACCCCCTGACTCTGCAGGGAAGTGGTACACAAGAGGATCCCTATCAAATCGCCACAGTGCAGGATCTGGTCAACGTAGGGAAGGCACTCAACGATCTGGATGCCCGAGTAACGGGAAAACATCTGGCTCTGGTTGCGGATATTGATATGACGGGGATCAATTTCACTCCCATCAATAGCTTTAGCGGTGTTCTTGATGGCCGGGGACATCGGATTTCTAACTTTACGATTCAAGATCCTACTACGGGAACGCAGGATGCCAATTACCGTGTGGCTTTTATCCGCATAAATACCGGTACGGTGAAAAATCTGATATTCCAATCTCCTCGGATCACGACCCAGGCCCTGTCTACAGGTGGATATTCCGGTGCGGCTGTCATTGTTGGCGACAATGCTCATGGCAGTGTGATTTCCGGCTGTATGGTTCTGGACGGCATTGTTGATGCCCCCAATCTGCCCAAGGCAGCAGGTATTGCAGTTATGAATGCCCGTACCAATAATATTAACGCTACCATCAGCAAATGTGTGTTTGAGGGTAAGCTAATTTGTGGCCCTCGTACCGGTGCCTATGGTCCCCAGACGGGTGGCATTGCGGCGTACAGCGCAACCAGTACCATTGAATACTGCCTTGTAAATGCAGATATTACCGTAAAGGCAAATGATGCGATCCAATCTACTGTTGTAAATGCAGGTGGCATTTGTGGCTATGTGAATGCTGTAAGTTTCCATAAAAATGTGGTTTACGGTGGCTCTGTTACAGTAGAGGAAAGTCCTACTACTATGAATGTAGGCAGAGTATACGGAAACAATGTCTATAATAACGGCAGTTTCACAGAGAATCTGGCATGGGAAGGCTTTACCTTGAACGGAGAAGCCACTGCTACCATGGACAAACAACAAGGTGCTTCTGTTTCCGCACAGGCGCTCCTGAACGAACAGACCTATGAGTCTATCGGCTGGGACTTTGATGTAGAATGGACCATGAAGGATGGTACTGAACATCCGGATAAGCACCCCATTTTAACTTACGGCGTGTATGCAGATGATCCCATTAACCGCATGACGGCTGTGGTATCCGGGGATAACGGTACTTCTGTTGCCTTTAGCTGGTATTATCTTAGCGGAAAGACCATGAGACTCCGTATCGGCACATCCGAGGATCTTTCCAATGCAAAGACCTATACTGCAACGGCGCGGGGAGAACGGTATATTCGTGAGATCACAGGCCTCTCTGCTAACACTACCTATTATTATCGCATAGAGGGGGATGGTCAGGTTTCTAAGGTAGGTACTTTCACCACAGGATCTGCTAACGGAAACTTTAGCTTCCTTGCAGTTGGGGACACGGAGTCTGCTGATCTTGCAGGGGCGAATGCTGCGGGAGATGCTCTGAGCGTGGCACGGGCTATGGTTCCCCATGCTTCTTTCATTCTCCACACCGGCGATTATGTGAAAGAAAGCCGTGGGGCAGAGGCTTGGAAGGAATTTTTGTTCTGCGCATCGGATTCTTTGTATCAGCTTCCTCTGGTTCCCACCAAGGGTGAGGAGGATACCGAGTTTGCGGATTATTTTAATTTGAAGAGTACCTATTACAGCTTTGATTACGGCAACGCTCATATTATCGTTTTGGACACAACCGAGGATGCAACTCGTTGCCTGACAGATACGCAACTGGCATGGCTCAAATCCGATGTAAAAAATACGGATCGGGAGTGGGTGATCCTGAGTATGCACAAGGGTCCCTATACCTCCGGCACCCACGCCAATGATGAGGAAATCAAGGCTCTGCGGGACCTGTTTATCAGGGAACTGGACGATCTGGGTATTGACTTAGTCATTCAGGGGCATGACCACATTCTGGGTCACACCTATGATCTCAAGGACGGAAAGCTTACGGGTCAGCCGGTCTATACGGAAACTCTCATGGGTAAGCGATTTGATTACACCATTGATCCTGCCGGCACTGTCTATATGATGCCCGGTGCTGCAGGAACGGAGTATGGAACCCAGATGGATGTCAACGATCTGGATGCCTATATTCTGCAGTTTGCCCGTTCTCGGGGAACAGGAAACTTGCAGACCTTCTCTGCAGTGACTGTAGAGGCAGACCGCCTCAGAGTAGATACCTATGAGATCCATGGAACGATGGAGGCAACGCTGGTGGAGGGCTTCGGCATAGACAGAGAGGTTTCCAAGGTAGAGACCTTGATCGAGCAGGGAAGCTACACTGCTGCACGTGAAGCCTATCATGCCCTGTCTTCCGCACAAAAGGGACAGGTTGAAAATCAGGATCAGCTGATTTATCACGAAGGCGGGGAAGAACTCCTTGCCCATGGTGGGGCTTGGTTGGATGCTTCCGCTACGGAACGCCGGAGTATTTTGATCCATAATGATACGGATAACAGCTTCACCCATGTGCCGGTTCTTGTAAAGCTGGAAAATGCGCCTTCTCAGACGATGGCATTCTATACCCCGGAGGGAGAAGCCCTCCCCTTTGAAATGGAGTCTTATAATGCCGAAGGGATCAGCCTCGTATGGGTAAAGATCCCCTATGTTCCGGCTGAGGGTGCCGCAGGCCTGTGGGTCTATTTTGGCGGCGAGAAAGGCTGGGAGAACGGCCGGAATGTCTGGTCTGACAGCTATGCTTTGGTAGAACACTTTGCACAGAAGACCATTGGAACAGACGCTACCGGAACCCAAAAGGGAACCCTGAACGGTCAGTTACAGTCTGCCGAAACAGCAGGGAACATGGGTGTTTCCTTTGACGGTAACAGCTCTGTGACCTATGGAAGCATCGGGGATGACTATAACCACCTGAGTATCAGCGCAATGGTTTCCCTGACAGCAGAGGATGTAGCCACAATGGGTGGCAGTGCAGGAATCGTTTCCAAGCACTCTCTCGGAAATCCCACAGGCAAAAATGGGTACTTACTGGGAGTTGATCCCGAAGGCAAACTCCACAGTCAGTACGGCTGTATGTGGTGGCGTTCGAATCAGGTAAGACAGAAGGAATATATTACACAGCTTCTGTCTGACGGTCAGCCCCACCTGATAACTGTAACCTATAACGGATTTACGGTGGAAACTTATGTAGACGGTAAGAGTGTTGCATGGGAAACTGTGTTTATTGAAAGCACAGCCTTGTGGAACAAGAATATTCTCACTACCATTGGCGCTTATTCTCCTATGACGGGAGAAACCACCGTGACCGGTGGCTTTGTAGGTAATATCTATGATGTGCAGATTAACGGAGAACGGACCAACGACCAGTGGGAAGCCTTCCGCTATGCTACCATTCTGGGGGATGCGGTGACCGTTGGCCGACCTGAAACCAAGGGAACTGTTATGCTGACGGTAGATGCTGCAACCCGTAATGTAGATGCGGAAGCCGGCAAACAGACGGTATCCGGCATGTTGAGCGAGGATGCGGTTCTGACTGCAGAGGTAAACGGCCGAACCATAGACCTTGGTTCGGTAAAGGCAGGCTTGTTTACAGTGGAGATCCCTGTAGTGGGAACCGGTGCGCAGGCTGTTTTGATTACGGCTAAGGTCGGGGAGAATACAAGCACAGCACAGCTGTGCTTGAC
>JAZSAO010000530.1:0-10241 GCA_045601945.1 Faecousia sp.
CTTCCGTGCCGCAGAGGGAAGGGTTTTCCGATCCAACTCTTAGGAATGGGTATCGGAGTACGGTTTTGGTACTGATACATCAAATCACCGTCTCGATATCCGGACTCATCATTCAGGGTAACCAACACCTTGTTATCGGAAAATTGCACTCGATAGCAAACGGGAACCATAGTCTTTTGACGGTTAATATCCTCGATTGTATTGGGAATAAGTAGAACCGGTCTTTCTTCCATGTCTATGGCCATGGACCATACCTGAACATACGCAGGCGGCTTAATTTCCAGATCCCGATATTGGTTTATGGCAGACAGTTGCTGTCCCCGAATTCCCCATAGAATAAAGTTGTGATTCGGTTCTTCGATTCTTTCTCCATTGTATAATTTGCGAATATCTTCTTCATTAAGAAAACTGAGATCCTCTTGGGTTACCGTTCCACGGCGGCTGATGCATAGAACACATGCACAAGATCTCCCCGGATTCATGGAAATAATATAACCGTCTCTCCCTTGTGACTGTGTGAGTCTAAAATTTCCAATATGATAGAGATTATTGTTCAGTATGGCAATAGGCATTCCTCATATCTCCTTATCATTAATTTCTATTAGAGAATATAATAGTTGAGGCCTTTACAGGATACAAGAATAAACGCTCAATACGATCGCTGCGGGTAACGATAAAGGGATTGCCTATCGACTCCGTTTGAATGTCGGAACTTAAATTGCTCTTCATCGCAGTATTCATAATACAGTACAGAGTGCCTGAGGGAGGATTGGTAATAATCAGTCGCCCTGCTTGCTTCAATTTATAACCGAAGCAATTCCTAATTGCATCAACAGCCCCTGCCACAGTGCCGTAGCCCATACGAAATTCCAAGTCATCATGGAGAGAGCAACGGAATCTCCTGTCGGGATCCCGATCGACAATGGCTTTGAAAACTTGCTCCAGCTGCTGCAGCAACATCTCTTCCGTTTCACAGGGTCGGATCGTACTACGCAGAAGATTAGGGGCCTGATCCAGCAATCGCTTTACATAATCGCCGTATGCAGTAACAACAGTATGCTCCATCCGTTCTTTCTGCAAGCTATCTTTTACACGATTCAAAAGAGGTTTAAAACCTCCAGCATTTTTACTCAGAGATTCCATAGTATCTGCCACAACACTCAAGACGGTCTTGTAAACAGCACGTTTACTCTCGTGAAGAGCAAGGTCGTGGAAAACACGAGAAATATCGGAAGTGTCCAAGGCTTTCGGATCAGGAAGCCGAGCATTCTCCTCTTCGAACAGAGCCCGTACACTCCAACTTTCTCGATCAAGGTAGCTCTGCATTTCGTTATAGTTCATCTTTGCAGCGATGTGACTATACACATAGTCCTGCAAAGATTTCATACCCTCATCGCTGTGAACCCACTGTAAAACCGGCTCGATATAATAGGTCATCACACAGCATTTCCAGAAATCCCCCAGAGATGTCAAGACCTCATGGGGCGTGACCCTCGCAGGTGTATTGGTAAACAACCTGGAGAAAAAACTCCTATCTGGCCGATTCAAGGTGGGAAGATATTTCTCGAATCCCTGCATAGCCGAGGTATAGGGAACATCATACCACAACTCCGGTTTTACCGCAATTACAGGAAGGATGATTTCTTCAAAAATTTGATCCAGCAGATCAAAGTAATTCTTACCGTCTCCGCAGAGCAGCCTTTGTACATTCGTATCCCCGCCGCCCTCTCGAGGAGCTTCACACATATCCTGATAGCACTGAATGATCCTCCAAAGAGAAATTCCTATAATATCCTCGAAATTCTTGGAGCAACAATAATATGCACCGCTCCAAAGTCTCTCATTCCACTCCGTATTGCTGGTGCTTTCTATTTCGAAGGACAATGTTTTCCCCAAGTTTGTCTCGTGGTTATCATAATGTGTATTCATGATCAGCATCAAAGATGCCGCCAGGCGATAGTTCTCGGAAATTTCATTGGGATGCAACAAACCTTTATTCCCTACATCAGAGAGCATAATCAAAGGGACCTTATTGTCCTTAGCCCATGGAATCAGCCGGTCTCGGAGGCGATTAGCGGTTTTATTCTGATTTTCAGAATTATTCTGACTACAGAAGACGAAGACCACCCGTTTGCCTTCCACGCCGAGAGGCAGGGCATAATCCATCTTCACAGCTTCAAAACATGCATCAAAGTTCTCATCCATAATATCCCAAAACCATGCGAGGCGAATCTTGGTTCGATCCGGAACCTCTCGGCTTGCATTGCAAGAAGCAACGATCGCATCTTCCAGTTCTTGACGGGTATAAACATCCTTCAACAGAATGAGTTCCCGGGCGTTTTGAGACCAACAGGAGTCGTAAGCATCCCTCACGTGATCAATACGAGCAATGGCCTCCGCCCCTAAGAAAATATTGAGAAAGGGATTCTCCATCTCACGGCCGGCACCGATATCGGTATCTCGGTGTTCCATGATTTTTGTACAATTACGGGTCAAAGTCTCTACTGTCAATTTGGATGTTTCGTGAAAATTAGAAATAGGAGGACACATAGAAACACTCCTCTCCTTCTCCATATAAAATATAGCTATATCCAATGGTACAGAGATGCTTCTGTGCCAAAGATAATGTATTCAAATTTAAATACTATCAAAATATCTATCGAAACTGAGAGGATGCCACGTTTTCCCATCGCAAACCATCATATCGGAATGAACGGCATACGACTGACCGGTAGCCTGATCATAAGCCCAATAGGGGCCAACCTCCCGATAGACCACCAAGATCTTTCCGGTAGTGGGATCTACCAAATAGCGGATAACAGTGAAAGCATTATCCTCGCTAACGTTGATGAGTGGAGGATTAAAATCGGAGGATTTATTGTCTCGGCGTCTAAGGGTTTGGGCATTGGGCCACACAGGGGAAATATCCTGTATATAATAGATGTTCCTACACAGACCGTTGTAGAACCGAAGAATATCATCCCGAATCTCTAGGGGTTCATCGTGCACATCATGCTCCAGTTGTAACAACTTTCTACTCGTCCAAATCTGTGCCAAATCGTAGCAAATCAATAGATCTTCCGGCTTCAATTGGCGATCGTAGCACTCCTTTGCAATCCGATCCATTTTATTAATGTCTATAAAGTTGTTGGGGCTGTCAGAATTGCAGAAATTCAAGAAAGCCTGATACAAAGGATACCTATCGTATCTCATGGGGAGACAATATAAGCACACCTCGACCTTCTCGCCGAAAACATCGTTTTCAGAGAAATAGATGTCGCTGATGTGTTGATAGTCTTCATCACCGGCGAAATTTAAGCAACGAATGTACCCAAAAAACAGAAGTGTGCAGAAGGTTTTCAATTTTTGATTATAGTCCTCAACATTCTGTATGACATGTTGCAGCGAAAAATACAATTCCTCTATTTCATAATGCTTAGAAAGCTCTTCTGCAACAATTTTCCGCAAGACAGGAAATCGCAGAAAGTTATCTCTACGAACACGCTCTACCACTACGGTTCCGCAGTTCAGATCTCCATCATCTAACAGAGGGATATGTTTGCAATTGTTGGGATCATGGATCACATTGCGCAATTGTCTCAAACGTTCCAGTTCTTTCGTGGCCTCATCCATGTCAAAGATACCATCTCTCAGAAAATCGCGGTAGGTATAAGCCCTCTCTTGCATAACATGGAACACAACGCACACCTCACTTCTTTCGCAATATATGTAACATAAGTGAGCCAAGTGGCATAGGGCTTGCCCTATGCCACACCGGCCGTAAATAAGATTAGATACCGTTAAAATAGCTATCTGCACTGAGCGGATACCAGGCCTTGCCGTCAGTAACCATCATATCGGAACGCACGGCATAAGCCTGCCCCGTAGCCTGATCGTATGCCCAACGAGGACCGATTTCCTGATAGACCACCAGAGTCTTCCCAGTAGCGGGATCTCCCAAATAACGGATAATAGTACGAGTAAAGTTCTGAGGAGGAGCAGCGGTAGCAACGGTGCCGACATTGGTATTGGGAACCTTATTTTTCAGTTCTGCACGGGTTTGTGCATTGAGCCATTTAGGAGCTTTCTCCCGTTTCTCACTGATGATCCGACGCAAACCGTTGTAGAACCGAAGGATAGCAGTCTGCTCCTCCATAGGTTCACTGACCACCCTTTTCTTCAATTCGTCTATCTTCTTCGTCGTCCAGATCTGCTCCAAATCGTAGGGAACACAGAGATCTTCCATAGTCATCATACGGGAGATGCTTGCCTGCTCGGCCTCATCCAGTTCACTACGGCGAACACTGTCATTGGTCTTCAAAGAACGGTAGGTCAGGAACGCACAATACAAGGGATAGGCATCGCCAAATTTCATTGCAGGAACAGACAGGATATAATCCTGCTCGTCCTTGCAATCATCCAAATATGTACAACAAATCGTATGAATCTTATCATAGTCCACTTCGCCCATGTTGTTCTTGCAAACCAAGTGCTTAAAGAAGAGGAGATTGCAGAATCTGGCAAGATCAGCTTCGTACTCCTTATGCTCCTGCATAATGTTATCAAGGGAAGCCATAGACTCTTGGATAGCATCCAGCTTTCTCAGTTCATCGCGAACGATCTCCTGAAGCACGGGATACTGGATGAAATAATCCTGACGCACGCGAGTCACTGTAGCAACTCCGTCATCGGAATCACCGTCGTTGAGCATGGGAATAGCAGTACAATTTTCCGGTTTGTGAATATCGGCAAGAAGAGTCTCTAATCTCTTGCGCTCATTTTCGTAAGTGGCTGTATTGAACCGATCGTCCTTCATAAAGTCTCCCCGGCTATAGGTTCCGGTGTTCACTTTAGCGGACTTTAGGATCACATAGTCCTTCTTCTCATTCTGAACAATCACATTACGCTTCTCGGCCTCTTCATAGAGTTCCAGCAGTTCCTCACCCGCAGGGATGAGAGAGCTGTTCTCTCCACGAACCTTAGAGTAAGGCATGGGGGTGGGTAGGAAGTTCAGCCAGTCCTTCATACCGGACCCGTCTTCTCCTCTCTTAGTGAGGGAATAAAGATGGTTGCCCACACCGGTAGAAGTCGTTGAGGCAGTATCATAATATCTCTTCAACTCAACCAGAGGCTGATAGGCATAGAGAGGAATACCGCTAAAGAGGCGCAGTGCAAATACACGATCGCCGATACCGGTCTTTCTGACGGCATATTCCGGATTATTTTCGGCGAATTTCGTTGCAGCAGTACACACGCTAACTGCATCACCGGGCGCGGAAATACTACTATTGGGGAAGCTGAAATTGCGATTTTCAATATCGAAGCCGGAGGCACACCAGAACATTGGAATGGCACGTTTATGGACTCGCTTAATAATATCCTCCTGAATTTCTTCAACCAACTTCTGCTCATCATGTTTTGCCTTAGGATACTTATCCTCAAGGTACTGCTGCAGAGAACGCCGGGATTCATCCTTGAACAACTCCAACATCTGCTTGCGGATCAAGATAGAAATATTGTCAGAACTGCCCTTGAGCCAAGCGTCACTGTTGCGCAACAGATTCTCTACAAAATCGTGAACCAGCTGCTTAGCTTCCAGACTATTGACTCTCTCTTCCAACTTAGGCTTAATATCTGCCAAAGTGAGGATAGACCATGTATAAGGATCAGGTTCTACATTATCCCCTCCCATGGCCAAGTTTAAATATCTCTGGTTCTCCAAAAAGGATTCCTTAAGATTGTCCAGCATTTCTACCAAAGGCTTGAAATAATTCTTGTACAGGTCGTCAACCAGACCTTTGAGTTTTCGCAGGATACTCTCTACGGCTTTACGCTGATTCCATTCATTGTGCTTTTGGTAGAGATTGACCGCAGCTTTGCCGTAATTATTATAATTTTCCCTCTTATTAGGTCTTGCGTAGAAGTTTTCTTTGTGAACCTCTAATAACTCTGTTGCCGTCTTAGCATAGTCCTCATAGTTAGCGGTTTCCCCCTCAGCTGCCTTAAGGGCACCCTCGATCTCGGAAACTAGAGAATAGCTGCCATTATCCAAGATTTGAGCAGCATAGTAAGGTCCATACTGGGGATCGATGCTCAACTCCCACAGTTTGCGGAAAAGGCCACCCAAGAGTGAATCCTCATTGATCATGTCATAATCATAACCGTTCAGCTGTTGCAGCATTCCGTTTGCGTTGGCAGTTCTCTGGCCCTTGCAGTCCTCTATCCACTCTCTACCGGGTACAGCCCAGCAATCATTAAGCTTGCCTTTTTCAGGTTTCCCGGTACTGGTCAGTACAGACTTGTCCACACCGGGCAAACGTAAGGTAGGCTCTTTGACTTTGACAGATTCCAAGATATCTTCTCGGGTAAATTTTAGGTCCTTTGCGAAGTTGATAACGGCTGACTTGGTTACTCTGTTACGAGTATCAGCAGAAATCGTCTGCAGAAATTTCTCGTAGAAGCCGCATGCTAAATAGGTGTTGATTTGGGTCATGGGAATCTCTGCATTGCAAGCTCCCAACACATGATAGGAAAGATTTGCACCATGCTTCTTGCGGAGGGTGCTGACACCAGTGGCTACATTGGACAGATGTCCACGCATAGTCATGCCGGAATCATCGCCCTTACCCATTGTATCAACATGTGCCAAATATGCCATCGCATAGTCCGAGGCAACATTGATGCCATAGTTAAAGCCATTCTTTACACGGGTTCCGTCAGCCCGAACAGCAGAAATCAGATGGCACATATCTACAGGAGGTTCCTGAGTATCTACTTTAACACCGTTGCCATAATTCTGGACAAAGCGGTCATTGGCAGTCTTCAGGTTCATGAGGTAGTCCAGTTCCTTCAGAGCGGCATAACCGTTGGAATTGTTATATGCCACGCTGCCCTCTTTGGCAGCCACTTCAGGCTTACCCGTAACCACATCAGGGAGGAAGAAATAGCCCATGATCTTGGCATTCAAGCTATTAAGCTGAATGATCTTGCGGATGATATAGCACACATCCAGGAAACAGCCGCTACCGGTACCACCGGAAATCCCGGCAAACACATAAATGTCCAGGGCCTTACTTCCCCGTGCCTTCAAGGCTTGATCACACTTATGAGAGATTATTTTTTGCAATGTGCTTGCTTTAGACATCAGGAGGAATCTGCCGATCTGACGAACACCACCGGCTCCTTCGGGAGACAGTCGTTCTCCAATACGGTCAATATCCATCCAGTTAAGGGAAGCATCCCCCTTGATTGTATCTTTCTGCTGCAATGCCTCGTTTAAACGTTCATTGCAAATCGACTCGAACTCATCTTCCGTAAGACGACAATTGCCCTTATATTTCTTGTAGTCTCCCTCATCAGAATCAATGGCCAAAAGCTGAATGGATTCATACTTGGGAATGGGCTCACCGGGATTGTCCGGAATGAGTTGGGAATAAATCTTCCCTCTCAGCGTAGAAAGGGCTGCTACACCGGTACCACCGATACCAATGAGGAGAGCGGCACTGCCGTCATACTGGGGAGATTTTGAGGCCTCGCCGATAATACCGCCACCATAAGCAAGGAGGAGATTATCATACTTCATAGAGATTTTCCTTTCAGTAAAAATTATATTTTATATTGCAAAAATCATTTTGTGAAACATTAGTAGATCAAAATGCTACCCAACAAGACCCGTCCCATCCACGGGTACTGTCGCCACCTACGATCCAATAATACTGATTCCCTATTTTCAGAGCCTGCATAGGGGGAAGTTCAGGGAGAGACACAGGGGGCAATATGCCCTCTTGGGAATTGATAGCAAATTGTGGCTGTGAGGGAGCAGAGTTGAAACTGGGTGCGCCGGTAGCTGCTCCAAAGTCGGGAACACCGGTAGCTGCTCCGAAATTGGGAGCGCCGGTGGCTGCTCCGAAGGTAGAGACAACAGATGCCTCACTACCATCAGAAATCGAAGAAACTTCCCCAAATGGAGGAAGCATTGTAGAATCGAACATTAGTACTCTCCTCTCCTTTCATGTAATAGATGAGATCTATTCACAACATATGTAAAGGCTTATGTCTGCAGCTTGTCGACTTTGGCTCAAGCAAAGACATTATATAGTGATTTTTGCTCCATGCCATATTGCCATTGTGTAAGCACCAAGGCCACCAGACATGTTAATTATACACTATTTTCGACAAACAATCTACAGCAACATTAAATAATCTTACAATTTTTTCTAAACGACTGAAAGGGCTTTCATTTACGCTGTCCCGCATTCGAATCTTTGAGAGTGTGTAAGAATTAAAGTTTTAGGCTTTTCTTCCCTGCCAAACGATGCAAAACAGATCAACCGGGAACCGAGGGAAAGCTCCGGCAATGTATATACCTATCCTTCGTACTGGAACCCTTAGTAACTCTCCCCTTGCCACTGTATAAGTGTAATCCTCGGTGAAGCACCGGGCTGCGTATGCATCGTAATCCACCTTCAAACGGTGGGATAAAGATGTCCTCACAATATTTCGGCTATCAGCAAAAAATCATTACGAGTACATAACAAGTCGAATAACAAGTTTGGTACAGGAGGCTTTGGTCTACTGTACCATTTGCATTCGTTTATGTTTCGGATTTTAAAATCAAGATATCGCCGTTCTTATCTGTCGTAATAATCCCCAACCTTTTGGCTTCCTCGTACATATACAGGAGTTCTTCCCCCTTAATCCATGTAGGATCAGAACTATCCTTTCGGGAATGGGGGATCAGATCCGGCAAGTCATTGATCCAATCCTTCATACCGGAGCCATCGCACCCTCTCTGCGTAAGGGAATAAAGATGGTTGCCCACACCGGTAATAGTCCCTGAAGCAGCATCATAACATCTCTTCATCTCAACCAAAGTCTGATATGCATAGAGAGGAATTCCACTAAAGAGACGCAATGCAAAAATACGGTTTCCGATACCGCTCTTTCTGACGGCATATTCCGGATGTATTGCGGCGAAGTTCTTCGATGCAGCGAATTCAATCGATGCATCTTGGGGTACAAAAATTATGCTATTAGAAAAACTGTTCGCACCGTTTGTAATATCGAAGTCAGGAGTACACCAGAACATAGGCACGGCATGGTTATGGATACGCTGAATAATATCCATAATCAATTTCTGATAATCACCTGCCGCCAGATGATATGTGTCCACAAGATACTCATGTAATGATTTATGTGATTCATCCCTAAACAACTCCAACATCTGCTTGCGGATCAAGATAGAAATATTGTCAGAACCGCCCTTAAGCCAAGCGTCACTGTTGCGCAGCAGATTCTCTACGAAATCGTGAACTATCTGCTTCGCTTCCAGACTATCGACTCTCTCATCCAACTTAGGCTTAATATCTGCCAAAGTGGGGATAGGCCATGTATAAGGATCGGGTTCTACATTATCCCCTCCCATGGCCAAGTTTAAATATCTCCGGTTCTCCACAAAGGATTTTTTAAGATTGTCCAACATTTCTACCAGAGGCTTGAAATAATTCTTGTACAGGTCGTCAACCAAGTCCTTGAGTTTTCGCAGGATACTCTCTACGTCTTTACGCTGATACCATTCATTGTGCTTTTGGTAGAGATTGACCGCAGCTTTGCCGTAATTATTATAATTTCCCCTCCTATTAGGTCTTGCGTAGAAGTTTTCTTTGTAAACCTCTAATGACTCTGCTGCCGTCTTAGCATAGTCCTCATAGTTAGCGGTTTCCCCCTCAGCCGCCTTAAGGGCGCCCTCGATCTCGAAAACCAGAGAATAGCTTCCATTATCCAAGATTTGGGCAGCATAGTAAGGTCCATACTGGGGATCGGTGCTCAACTCCCACAGTTTGCGGAAGAGGCGACCCAAGAGGGAATCCTCACTGATCATGTCATAGTCATAACCATTCAGCCGCTGCAGCAATCTGTTTGCGTTAGCAGTTCTCCGCCCCTTGCAGTCCTCCAGCCACTCTCTGCCGGGTACAGCCCAGCATTCATTAAGTTTGCCTTTTTCAGGTTTCCCGGCACTGGTCAGTGCAGACTTGTCCACATCGGGCAAATGTAAGACAGGTTCTTTGACTCTGACAGATTCCAAGATATCTTCTCGGGTAAATTTCAGTTCCTTTGCGACATTGATAACAGCTGCCTTGGTTACTCTGTTGCGAGTATCGGCAGAAATTGTCTGCAGGAATTTCTCGTAGAAGCCGCATGCTAAATAGGTGTTGATTTGGGTCATGGGAATCTCTGCATTG
>JAZSAO010000531.1:0-5632 GCA_045601945.1 Faecousia sp.
CATTGGCGGTGCTATGACGGAGCATGCCGGCATTATGAATATCGGCATGGACGGTATGATCCTGATGGGTGCTTTCTTTGGAGCATACGGCAGTTTCCTTTTGGGAGGGGGCTGGCTGGGACTCCTCCTTGCAGTAGGGATCGGCGTTCTGGTAGGAATGTTATTTGCTCTGTTTGTCGTAAAATTAAAGGCAGATGAGTTTATCATCGGCTGTGCCCTGAACACCTTCGCCATCGGTCTGACCGGCTTCCTTTCCGACAGCATTTTCGGCCATAAGGGAGGCAAAGGCATGGCCGCCCTGCCCAAGATCCGTTTGGCCTTTTTGGATCACATACCCTTCGTAGGAGAGGGATTGCAAGGCTTGTCTGTCCTGTTCTATATCACCCTTCTCCTTGTGTTGGTGCTATGGCTCTTTGTGTACCGAACCCCCTACGGTTTCTATTTAAGAGCCGCAGGAGAAAAACCGGATACCCTCCGCACTGCCGGTATCAGCCCCGACAAAATGAAGTGGATCGCCAGCATCCTCTGCGGCATTACCTGTGCCGTTGCAGGTGTATATCTGTCCTTAGGAGAGTTGGAAGGAAACTTTGCAAAGAATATGAGCAATTCCCGTGGGTATATTGCCTTTGCCTGTGTGATCTTTGCAAGTGCCAATCCGGGGAAAGCCTATTTGGCCGCCCTGATGTTCGGCTTCTTCGGTGCCTTGGGCACCTGTCTGCAGGGAGTGATTTTCCCGGATCTCACCGCCGCGATCCCCTATGTCATCACTATTTTTATGATGATTTATGTAGTTCTTCGGTCTCAAAAACAAAAGAAACTGACTCACAGAAAGGAACAAGCTGTATGAACAGACGTCCCATTATTTTAGACGGCGATCCCGGACACGATGATGCCATTGCATGGCTCTTAGCCAATGCAAGTCCCGAACTGAAAATCATCGGTGTTACCACCGTCTGCGGCAATCAGACCGTAGAAAAAGTCTCCTACAATGCCCGTCGGGTCTGCACCCTCTTAGGCATTGATGCCCCCATTGCAAAGGGCAAGCGTACCCCTTTGGTAGGCCCTGAAATGAATGCGCCCTCTGTCCATGGAGAAAGCGGCTTAGACGGCCCTCCCCTGCCGGAGCCCACCATGGAACTGGAACCCTGTAGCAGTGTCAATCTCATGGCTCGACTCATAAAGGAAAGCGAAGAGCCTGTTACCATCGTTGCAACGGGCCCATTAACCAATGTAGCAGCCCTCTTGCTGTCTCATCCGGAACTGAAAGAAAAGATTCGGGAAATCAGCTTTATGGGTGGCGGTATTAAATTCGGTAACTGGACCCCCGCTGCAGAATTTAATATCTTAGTAGACCCGGAAGCAGCCAAGATTGTAACCGAAAGCGGTATTCCTCTGATTATGAGCGGCTTAGACGTCACAGAACAGGCACTTATGATGCCGGAGGATTTCCAAGCTGTGCGGAAGGTAGGCGGTCATGTATCCCGGATCGTAGCCGATTGGCTGGAATTCTTCTATAGCTTCCACAAGAATATCGGCTACGAAGGTGCGCCCATGCACGATCCCTGTGCCGTTGCGGTTCTGACTCATCCGGAACTTTTCGATCTGCGGGAAATGTGCGTAGAAGTAGAGACCCAAGGCGAGTACTGCCGTGGTACCACCGTGGGACACAACCGAAAGCCTGCCAATGTCCGCGTGAATATGGGCGTAAATCGAGAAGCCTTTGCCCAACTTTTAGTGCGTGCCGTAGCCTATTACAAGGAGGACAACCATGAATAAGTACCCTGTTTGGATCGATTGTGATCCCGGTGTAGATGACTCAGCCGCTCTTATTTTAGCAAGCGATCTGAAAGAACTGAACATTCTGGGCATCAGCACCGTGGCCGGTAACACCCCCCTGTCCAAAACCACAGCAAATGCCCTGAAGTTAGGGGATTTTATAGGGAAACCCTATCCCGTTTACGCAGGTGCAGATCGTCCCTTGATCCGGCCCTACTTGGATGGCTCCGACTTCCACGGTGCAGAGGGTCTGGGAACCGCTTCCTTGCCCCAAAGCGAAAGACAGCCGGAAGAAGAAAAAGCATGGGACGGTCTCTATGCCGCCGCAAAAGTCAACCCCGGCACCTTGGAACTGATCACCATGGGGCCTCTGACCAACATTGCCATTGCACTGGAGACTTACCCCGATCTTCCAAAACTGATCCATCGGATCCTGATGATGGGTGGCAGTGTGACCCGTGGTAACCGCACTCCCTGTCCCGAGTATAATATTTATGCCGATCCCGATGCCGCACAGGTAGTATTCCGCAGTGGGATCCCCATTGTCATGTGCGGTTTAGAAGTTACGGAGCAGGCCTATATTCTCCCGGAAGAATGGGCCGCCTTGGAAGACAGCATTTCTGCAAAATCCCGTTTCTTCCATGAGGCAAGCCGTTTTATTCTGGAACGGAATTTAGAAAACGGTCATCCCGGTTTCTGCATCCACGACGCCGTTCCCGTCTACTATCTGGCACACCCTGAACTGTTTGAAGGAGAAGAGGCCGGTGTCTATGTAGAAACCCAATCGGAGTTGACTCTGGGTAAAACCGTAACGGATCTGTATAGCGACCGTCAATTCGAGGAAAAGAACGCCTATGTAGTGCTGAAAATGAACCGAGAGTCTTTCCTCTTTGCCCTGCTCCACGCCTTGGAAAAGGAAGACTAAGGAGGCGCCCCCTTATGAGTAATAAGGCCATTTATCCCGGTTCCTTCGATCCCTTTACTAACGGACATCTGGATATTGTCAAAAAATCCGCCGCCCTCTTTGACGAAGTCTATGTGGTCATCGGCATCAATTCCGCAAAATCCCGTGCCGTAGACTCCGATGCCATGAAGAAAGCCATCGAAGAAACCGTTAGTGACTTAGGTCTGACCAATGTCTATGTTGCGGTTTTCGAAGGTCTCGTAGCCCAATATGCCAAGGAAAACGGTATCAAATACATGATCCGCGGCCTGCGCAACAACATGGACTATAACTACGAAGAAAACATCGCAGAGATCAACAAACTCATTAACCCGGATATGGAATATGTCTACTTCCGTGCCGAAAATGTAGCCGTCTCCTCCTCCATGGTCAAGGAACTGCGCACCTACGGCCTGGACATTTCCACTTATGTTCCCGGAGCTGTTTTCGATATTTTATTATAATACTACTATCCAATTAAACATAGACACTTTAAATTGGACCCTATGTACCCCGCCGGGCGCATAAGCCGTCTTGTACGAGTTTTTTCGCCCTTTCGGGCTATAGAAAGCAGCCACTGAAAATGTCTACTTTCTAAAGAAACTCAGTATAAGACCTGCTGAATCTCTATGTCGCAATAAGAAACAGCAAGCAGAGATTTCGCCTGTATACAAAAGACAAACCCTGTTGCAGTGGGGGCCTTCCACCGCAACGGGGTTTTGATCTTATACTTATACTTATTTCTAATAAAACGGGTTGACCGTTTTATTATGCCGCTAATAAGCGGCATGGCGGCCTTGCCGCCAAGAAATAACCTGTAATACTGTTTCTTCCGCCTAAGGCGGTGCAGGATATTTATCCTGCGATAAAATGGTTTTCTAACCATTTTAACAAGAAACAGTATTATTCAGCAACAAAGGACTTTGTAACAGTGATATACCATTGACAGTAAGGGATTACCTTAGCAATCCTACACACGAGAGCATCGTTTAAATGAAAAATAGTGAAAATTAGTGAAAAACAGTGGAATATTTTCTTCTTCCGTGGTATACTATGAGAAAGACGGAAACAATGTAAAGGAGCATATCCATGATTAAAGTTCCCCTATCCAACGAAATCCTACGAAAAATCTCTACCATTGATGAAAATCGTTTTTCTATGAAATCCATCACGCTTCCTCAAATCACCCAAAATCGGCTTAGAAAGAACTCAAAAAAGAAAAGCTCCTATGCCTCCAATAAAATAGAAGGCAATCCTCTTACCGAGGCACAAGCAAACGAAGCTATGGAACGAGATGCACATAAACATTTTTTAAAGCCCGAGCAAGAAGTGCGAAACTATTTCCTCGCACTAAACCTACTGGAAGAAAAGTTGAATATACGTGAGCCCTTTTCTATGCAGCTCCTTTTAGAGGTGCAGAAGGTCGTTGAAAAAGGTGCTTCTAAAGAAAAAATCGGTCTCAGAGGGCCTATGCCTCCGGGAATGCTCTTTGCTGTGTATGATTCCGAAAGTGGCATGCCCGAATACATTCCTCCTGAATATACAGATATTCCCGCACTATTGGATGAGCTTGTTGACTACGTCAATACTACAGATGACCACCCACTGATCGTTGCCGCTGTAGTCCATTACCAGTTAGTAACCATTCATCCCTTTGAGGATGGCAATGGACGCACAGCCAGATTGATGTCCGGATACATTTTAGATCTTAACGGCTACGGTTTTAACGGCATCGGCTCTCTTGAAGAATATTTCGCCTATGATCCGGAGGAATATTATTCGTCTTTACAAATGGGGCTCCCTCCTCTGTTCTATTTGGGACGTGAAAATCCTCCTCATCCTGAGATCTGGATTCTCTATTTTCTACGGATGATGGAGTTATATTCTACGAAAATATGCGAACTATCTCAATCCTCCGTAACGGCCGAAGCCGAAATTAGTCTGTCCCATTTAAACCCGAAAGAGAAGGAATTTCTGTGTTTCCTCTTGGAAAATCGAATCCCTAATTTCACCCCTTCAAGTTTGGGGAAACAACTTGGAGTAACAAACAAAACCGTTATCAATCGCTGTGCTAAATTAACCACGGAAGGATTTCTCATTCCAAACATTGCGAAAGAACGGATCCTTTCCTATTCTCTCAGCCACTACACCCGGAATTGTCGAGCTGAGCTTCTTAGGATCCTGAGAGCGGAATCTCTCATGGAGGAATAAATATGGATCACTTTGAATTAGTTGCCCCTTACGAATGGATGAAAAAAGCCATTGAAGACACCGTCAGGGAATTAGGTCTGACCAATGTCTATGTTGCGGTTTTCGAAGGTCTCGTCGCCCAATATGCCAAGGAAAACGGTATCAAATACATGATCCGCGGCCTGCGCAACAACATGGACTATAACTACGAAGAAAACATCGCAGAAGTCAACAAGCTGATCAATCCCGACATGGAATATGTTTATTTCCGCGCAGAAAACGTGGCAGTCTCTTCCTCTATGGTGAAAGAACTCCACGCTTACGGTCAGGATGTGTCCGTATACCTGCCCAAGGCAGTGTTTGATATCTTATAAGAAACTCGGTCGGTTCCGTGGAAAATGGAACCGACCGAATTTTGTCTGTTTCAGTTAACCTCCACTACCCGGTTTCGTATTGGGAGTAGATATTTTGCTTGATGTGCAAGTATTCCGCAATTTGTTTTACGGTAATATCCCTGTCTTCTCACAAATCCTTGATTCGCATAGCAGACCTCACACTCCAAGAAAAACGTGTAACCATTATAAACTTAGTGTAAAATAAAAATTGGCAAAACGTAAAAATTTCGGCGAATATAAAAAAAGAGGAAGAACCGGAGTTCCCCCTCTTGCCACTCTATGATATATTGTAAATGACCAAATAAACAAGAATCGTGGTGGCAAGAAT
>JAZSAO010000532.1:0-1996 GCA_045601945.1 Faecousia sp.
TGGCGTTTAGAATACGATCGATGGTTCGAGCGTTTGCCAAGGAAAAGGCTTCTGATACATGGGGCGTTTCACCGAGGGTAATACAACGACCTAACTGCTCGACTTCTAAACGATAGTTATGGGGGACAGATACGGTTTTTACGTTATCGATGCCATCAAAGGTTTTTAGACGATAGCTGAGCTCGCCGGGAGAGTTAAAGCCAAATTCTACAGACTCGATGGAGCCAAGGGTTCCGTGGATCTGGAATCTGTTGAGGAAGGAATTCTTTTCCGTTTCCAACACCATGCCACAGTCGAAGGTAGCTTTTGCACCGTCTTCGAAATCCATAAGTACAGATGTAAACAGGTCAATACCCTCCGAAGAGAAACTACTGATTCCTTGTACACGAGTAGGCTCTTTGCCAAGAAGGCGCAGAATCAAGCTGCTGCAATATACTCCAAGATCATAGGTGCATCCGCCTAAAGTATCTCTGCGCATACGAATATTCTCAGGAATATAATCAGAGGTAATAAGGGCTGCTTCCATATAGCGAGGCTCTCCGATGGTACCGTTGCGGATCTCCTGCTCCAAGGCATCAATATAGGGGCTGTGCTGATAGGCGAAGGCTTCCATTAAATGGACTCCGGACTCTTTTGCGGCAGCAAACATTTCGGCTGCTTCTTTTTCGGTAGGCGCAAGGGGTTTTTCGCACAGAACGTGCTTCCCGGCTCGCAGAGCTTTAATGGTCCACTCGTGGTGCATGGTATTGGGCAGGGGATTATAGATTGCCTCTACATTTGGGTCGTTGATGAGTTCATCATAGCTGCCATAAGCCACTTGAAAGCCGTATTTCTCTTTGAACTGCAGTGCTTTCTCCATAGATCTGCCTGCAATGGCATAGAGCTCGCAGTTTTCTGCCTGTCTCATGCCTTCGGCTGTATCACGCTCAAAAATATAGGCGGTTCCTAAGACGCCCCATTTAACTTTTCGTTCCATGGATCATTTCTCCTTTTTCTTTTTATTATAGCAATACTTCATGAGAATAACAATCTATTTCTTATAATTTTGATCTGCAACCAAAATATTTTTATAAAATCTGATAAATTATGGGAACTTGTGGGAGCATGTTTCGTCTATTATTACAATCAGTCTCTCGTTTTATAAAATGCGGAGAAAGAAAGGGTGGAGAAAAATTATGAAGCATTGTTTGATTTCTTTTCTATTGGTTGTTTTGCTGTTGTTCACAGCCTGTACAGGTCCCGGATCTACGGAGACTACCTCTTCTTATGAGCAAATCGAGGCAGAAAGAGGGAAAAAAGATGCTGTCGCCGTGGTCCTATATGACCACGGATCTGTTGATCTTACAGTCACAGATAAGAAGGGGAATGACGAGGATTATGTGCTGATCCTTCCACGTTATGTGGGAAGTAAGGTAAGGCTCTTTTCCATTGAGGCAACGGGAACGGATTCCTATGGACGTGTCGTTGAAAAGGAATACACCTTTGATGTCAAGAAAGATACCGTTATTCAGCTTTGCTGGATGCATTTTAGACATAATCATATGTGGTATTTGGAAATTGAGACTCCAAGGGGTGACATTTTTGGATCCCCTCTACCTTATTTCTGTGAGACGGAAGAAGATACGATTTATATTGGAAAAAATTGGGATGGTAAGGATAATCTGCCCGCTGATTGGGGAGAAGAAGAAATCGCAACAACCGCAAAACCGGTGATTTACCTATATCCGGAAGAACCCAAAGAGGTTTCTGTCAAATTGGAATACGAAGGTACTTTGACTTGCACATATCCCAAATATGAGGATGAATGGAATGTTACAGCATATCCTGACGGGAGCATCACAGATGAAAAGGGAATAACATATAATTACCTTTACTGGGAAGGACTTGACAATAAAAAGAGTGACTTTACCACAGGCTTCTGCATCCCCGGTGAGGATACCGCGGCATTCTTGGAGTATGCTCTGGAAAAGCTGGGGCTAAATCGCAGGGAGGCCAA
>JAZSAO010000533.1:0-3032 GCA_045601945.1 Faecousia sp.
AACCTTTGTGTAAGTATAGCTGTGACCGGTTGCAGGAATCTCTTCCTGAGCAGTGATAACGGTGTTACATACAGAGCAGTGCTTGCCTTCCGTGAGACCGGTTGCGGTACAGGTAGGATCTACCGCCTTGTCCATGACTTCCGTATGTCCCGTTGCATCAACAGCTTGTGTCTTTGCGGCTCCGCAGAGGGTACAGGTGAAGGTCCGTACGCCCTGCTCTGTACAGGTGGGGGCTGTGGTTTCCTCCCCTTGGTTCCAAGTATGTGCTTCCCCTTCGCTATAGCCGCAGGAGCAGCTGCGTGTATGGGTAGCTGCATCCGTTTCGGTGTATCCGAAGGCATGGGGCCGGGCTGTGAACGCAGGTGTAAGTGTCAGATCGGCAGTCACATTTGTCAAATCCTGATCCCAGCCTGCAAAACTGTAGTGGTTGTTTCCATCGGAGGCCTTTGTGGGAAGGTCACCTGTATATACAGCGGTTTCCCCTTCGTGGACGGTCAGGGTTTGCAAGATGCTTCCATCGCCGTTTAAGAATGTAACCTGATGTCTGGGCGTGGGCAGATCCTTTTCCGATCCAACATAGATATAATCAAAGGTGATCTTTCCCCTGCCGCTTCCATCGTCCCCGATTCCTGCGGCAGTTATGCGGATACTGTTGATCACCTCGGCAGAGGAAAATCCACCGGATACTGCAAAGGTCAGTACCGTATAGGTATCTGCGTTCAAAAGTGCGGGGTCGCTTGCGATCTTGGCATTGTTGCTGGTAACCGTAGCGCTGTTGTCTTTAATATAATACAGACACAGATAGGGGTTGGTCGCTGCGCAATTTTGGAATTTGACTCGAAGCTGTACCAGATCCTTCTCTCCGGGAATGTATGCAAGGGGCATGGTCGTCAGATTATTTGCCCCTGTGGTGGTCTGGAAGTAGGGGCCTGTACTTCCCTTGGGGAAGGTAATGGACAGAGTTCCTGTCTCTTCATCTATCTCAGGGGGATTCGTGCGAGAGAGGTTAACGCCCCAGCAGCCTGCGTCGAAGTTCAGCCCTCCGTAGGTATTGGTGTTGTAGCGTTCCTGCGCCTCCCGGCCATTGTCGAAGCCGAAGTACAGTTTATCCTGCATAGGCAGGGTGTTCTCCGCTCCCACATAAATATAATCGAAAATGATCTGAGATTTTCCGCTACCGTCATCTGTGACTTCTATAATATTGAATCGCAGAGCATTGATAGACTTGGCAGTCGCAAAGCCCTTGGGAACAGAAAATTCTAAGATCATATCTTCTCCCGAGCGGATCTTTTCCGGATCCAGTGCGATAGAGGATCGATCATTGGTTACGGTCTGGGAGTAATCGGCAATATAGTACATCAAAAGCTTCGGCACTTCCAAGGTGGGGGCGCAGTGCTCAAAGCGGAGACGGATCTGTACCAGATCATCTGCTTTGGGTAAATAGTTCAGGGGTTCGGATGTAAGAGATCTGCTGTAGTCTGTCGTCTGGATATATGCGGAATTCTTTTCAGGCAGAATGTGGGTAGACATGGTACCTTCTGCATTGTTCATAACAGGAACGGTGTTTCGGCTCCCGTTGCTGCCCCAGCATTCCAGATCGAAGGGATAGCCGCCATAGGCTCCCCCTGCATACCGTTCTTCGTCTTCCGGCTTATTGGTGAAACCGAAGTAAAGATACTTTTCAGGCTCCACAGAGGCAGAGGGTGCATATTCCGCAGGTCCCAAATAGATATAATCGATCTCGTACTCGGCTGTCACGGTTTCCGTAGAACCTACATGGAGCAGATCCACACGGAGATTGTTAATGACACTGCCCATATAGTCAGCAGAAGATACAAAAGGCAGTTGGATCGTAGTATATCTTCCGGAAGCATGATCTAAGCTGAGATTTTTGCAGGAATATGCTTCGGAATAACCACCATCGGGTTTTTGGAAGAAGACTTGTATGCCCTTTCCTACGCCGTCCGTAACGGTAGTCTTCATCCGCAGTTCGATGATATCCCCGGCGGTAATGGTATAGCCCAGTGCTTCTGCTTCCGGGGTCATGCGGATATTGGGATCTCCACCGGAAACAGTGCCGGTGAGAATCCCCTTACCGGTCTGAACCTCTGCCGTTGCTCGCAGGCCCGTCCAATGGGCATCCTGTGCCGCCATGCTACGCTCTGTAAAGTCTAAGAGAACATAGGCAGGTCTGGTGTCTATGATTCCGTCTGTCCCCATGGTAAAGTTCATGGGGTGGCCGTTGAGCAGGACCTGATCGACCTTCTGTCCGTCGGGATTTACATAGTATGAGCATCCCTGTGCTTTGGGATCTTCGCTATACAGAGAAATCACGCCGTCTTCATACACGGCACTCAGATCCGTCAGCTTTGCAGATGCCACCAAAATGGACTTTCCATCCTTTGTAAGAGCGCTACCGTCTGCCAGGGAGGCAAAGAACAGCTTCCCCTTTTCATTCAGGGCACACATAGCTGTTACAGCATCGGTGCTGTAATTACCAAAGATTCTCTTTACAGGACTGTCTTCAAAGCTATGGTAGTGGAACACTTTGGAAAGTTCCGGCTTGCTACTGTCGGAGATGGTAATTTCCATAGCCAGCGCTTGGGCGTCTGTTGTATTGGACATGGTGATCTTTTGGGGAATGACCGTTGCCTTTGCACCCTTTGCCACGGGGTAAAGAACGGTCTGGTAAGTTACCGTGCCGGAAGCACTTTGCTTATATTCAAAATAGGACGTGGGAGTTGCAGGGGCGGATGCATCGTAGCCCGTTTGCAGACTTGCGCTGATCCCCTTGGTGCTTGCTTGGGCAATGATCAGGTTGGGACCTGTTCCATAAGCAGTAGTGCCTGTGAGGTAGGCATCCTTAGCAATGGCCGCATTGGAATACGGAGCGCAGTGCCAGTTCTGGGTATAGGTATGGGATGCACTGTCCTTCGGCTCTACTTTATCCGTAACCACCAAGATACTTCCTAATTCTTTCAGGAAGGATACGTCTCTGCTATGGGTAAAGGTAAGTCGGAGGCCAAGCGGTC
>JAZSAO010000534.1:0-6662 GCA_045601945.1 Faecousia sp.
TAATGATGAAAAAGGTGTATATCTGCTCACCTTTAGGTGGTGACATCAAGGGCAACCTTGAAAAAGTCAAGCGATATACCCGATACGCATTGATGTGTGGCACGGCTCCGGTCGTGCCACATTTTTATGCACTCTGCCTCGATGACGATATTGAGAAAGAGAGAGAAATCGGTATAGTCGCAGGGCTTGGTATGTTGTGGTTCTGTGATGAGCTTTGGGTATTCGGGGACGAAGTTACCGAGGGAATGCACACAGAGATCAACTTCTGCAAGAATCTCAACATTCGTATAAAGAAAATCAATGAAAAAGACATCAGAAAAGTGATTGGAGGATGATTACAATGAAAAAGAAAACCGTTAGAATCCTAATCTGTGTGATGGCAGTCATTATGCTGACAATGTCATTCTCCATGACTGCTTTTGCAGCCGGAGATGTTGCCGGTGCCATTGAGCAGACCTGGAACACGGCAAAGACCCAGGTGCAGACCGTGGTTAACAATGTTGTGTTCCCCGTGGTAGATATGATCCTGGCCATCCTGTTCTTCGTGAAGCTGGGTACGGCATACTTCGACTACCGCAAACACGGACAGTTCGAGTTCGCAGCTCCTGCGATCCTGTTCGCCTGTTTGATTTTCACCCTTACTGCACCTCTGTATATCTGGACAATCCTTTAAGCGGAGGTGAATGGGATGAATTTCTTTGAAAAGGAAATGCGAATGATGTTTGAGCATACAGGTGTCATTCAAGACCCAAAGTTTATCGGAAGGACGATGGTTGGTATTTTGGATGATAATCTGCGCGTCAAGATGCAGTTTGTCTCCACCTATATTGCCGACCACTACGATGCCATTCAGGTCTCCGTTATCAATCGCACCGATGGTGTGGTGGATAAGGAAACAATGAAGTTCGGTGACATCATCGGTCTGCGAAAGGATAACTGCGGAAACAATGTCCATCCCTATATGTGGCAGCAAAGTGATAAAACCGCCTACTGGTACATTCCTGTATCCGTTTCCGACAAGGCAAAGATTGCTGATACTGCCCTCGAATATGTGAGTATGTATCAGCAACAGGATATGTCCGTAAATGAAATGCAATTTCAGTAAGAGAAACCAATCCCAAGGGACGGCGCAAGCCGTCCCTGCTTTCGTAATTTCTGGAGGTGATAAAGAATGTTTGACTGGATCGGCGATTTAATCGATTCGGTTGTAGGTGCAATACAGGACGGTTTTGAGTGGATCGGTGAAGTCCTTTTAGGTCAGATTTGGAATACAATGATGCAATGGCTGTATGAAACTGTATATACGGCAGTTGCAGATTTCTTTGCACTAATGGGAAACATGGGTGCAGATATCTTTAATCTTTCGTGGGTACAAGCCACAGTCGAACTGTTTACCTTGTTTGGATGGGCATTGTTTGTTGCAGGTGTGGTAGTCGCAATATTTGATGTTGCAATTGAATACCAAAACGGTAGAGCAGATATCAAATCATGTGCTATCAACATATTAAAAGGCTTCTTTGCCTGTTCTCTGATAGGGGTAGTACCGATTGAATTATACAAGTTTTGCATTAGTTTGCAAAACACATTTGCATCGGAAATTGCCGCTTATGCTGGATCAACACAGTCCTTTGATTTGTCAATCACAGCACAGGGCGTACTCGTAGGAAGTTTCTTTGCAGGCAATCTGTCTTCGCAGTTGGGGTTGTTTACCCTTCTTTGCCTAATTGCATTTGGATATTGCGTTGTCAAGATTTTCTTTCAGAATATCAAGCGCGGAGGAATTTTGCTTGTGCAGATGGCAGTAGGATCATTGTATATGTTTTCTGTCCCCCGAGGTTATCACGATGGATTTGTGCAATGGATGAAGCAGGTCATTGCTATATGCTTGACTGCATTTATGCAGACAACATTACTATACCTTGGCTTGATGACTTTCCCCGGCAATATGCTTCTTGGCCTCGGCATTATGCTTGCTGCCAACGAAGTGCCTCGTATTGCACAGCAATTCGGTCTCGACTCGAGCGTAAGAGTCAATATGATGTCCGTTGTGCATGCAACAACTACGGCAGTCAATCTCACACGCTCCATCGCAAGGGCAAAGTAAGGACGGTGGCAGCATGAAGAAAGACAAGGAATTTGAACGAGAAGACCTGGCCGTGGATCGGGATATTCAGCTCGACAGCGACAATAAACAGCAAATCGTGGCCTATCTCGAAACCCTCTTCGATGTGAATGAGAAGTTCAATCTGCAGCTCGACTCAGAAGCCGGCGAATGGGTAAATATGTACGGCATTTATAACCCATTAAGCGACTTCCTTACGGTCGAATGCGTTATCAGCAAGGATAACAGTAGCGAGAGTTTCTTCTACACGCCTACAATGGCAGAGTCTGCGTTAATTAAGGAATTGATCGCAGAGAAAATAAAAGAAGAATTCGGACAGACACCAACAGAGTTCGTTTGTGATCTCGCCCACCAAGAAGAAAAGGCATATCTGTATTGCAACCGAAGCGGATGTGATACAAGACCGTCATCAGCAAAATTCAATCGACTCAAGCAGTACTGCCAGGAGAATGGATATACAGTAGATGGCAGCACCTCCATCAATGCGCCCATGAGCAGAAGCGGTGGTGAATTAAGGAGTATGGTGGAATACTGCAAGTCCCGAGGTATCCGAAGGATTGTCGTTGACGAAATGAAGGATGTTGCAGACACACCGTGGGAAACAGCGCGAATACTGAACCATCTGCAAAATAATGGGCTCGTGTTGAATGTTGTACATTGCGATATGGTGTTCGGGCAACAGAGAACCCAGGGAATCGAAACAGGAGAAATAGAATTTGGAGGGATGTAAATGACACAGTATATCTATCCGCAGAACCTCAAGGCTACAGCAAACTTGTGGCTGTGGGGACTGCGAGATTTCTGCATTATCGGTATAGCAGCCCTCCTTTCGGTTGTAATACTGGTGTATGTGCAATTTTTTGTTCCTGCGGTCGTAACGCTGTGCTATGCGTTTCTGACCATACGCATGGATGATACAACCGTGCTGGACTATATGAAATACGCTGTGAAATTCTTAATATCTACACAGCAATACTTTGAGTGGAGGTGAGCCAAATGGCAAAAGAAAAGCAGAAAAAAAGAAAAGGCAGTTCGGTGCAAGATCTCATTGGCGTAAAAACCTTTACAAAATACGGACTGAAAACCAACAAGGCCGAGCTGCTCTTCTATCTTGTTGCACCGACAAATATCTCGGTGCTTTCGCATACCAATATCGAAATCAAGGTTAGGCACTTAATGATGGTGCTTTCCGCACTACCGGATATTGAAATCGCCTGTACCGACTCTTCCGAGTGCTTCGATGATAACAAGGCATACCTTCATATGCGACTGGATGAGGAACAGAATCCCAAGGTCAAGAAGATGCTGAAAAAGGATATCGAATTCTTGGATCAGATACAGGTAGAGATGGCTACTGCTCGACAGTTCTTGTTCATCGCACGATGTAAAGCAAAGAAAGCCGAGCAGGTATTTCAAATGGCCAACCGTGTAGAGAAGGTGATCTCGGAGCAAGGCTTTGAGGTCAGAAGAATGAGGAAGGAAGACATAAAACGCTTTCTGGCCTTGTATTTCGATGCAAGTCTCAATGGTGAGCAAATGCCCGATATTGACGGCGAACAGTTCTTCGAGGTAGATGAGGACGATGAGGAAGCTTAATATATTTCTTATTCTTCTGCTGTCGGCGCTACTTACTGTATCAGCGTATATGATATGGAAAGAGATATCCATACAGCAGAGAGAAAAGAAGGAGTTTGACGAACTCCTCGAAATCATAGAACCTACCAACACGGAGAAGCCCAAAGAAGAAACAGGTGGCGTGATATCAGGAACGGACGATGAAACTGAACCACAAGAAACCGCACCCGAAGCACAAGGCCGAAATCTCGATCCTCTCTTCGAGAAAAATGCCGAGTGCATCGGTTGGCTATGTATTGAGGGTACAAATATAAATTACCCTGTAATGCACACCCCAAGTAATCCGCAGAAGTATTTACGCAAAAACTTTGAGGGTGAGTACAGCCAATCCGGTGTCCCGTTCCTTGATGCCCGATGTTCCGTGAACTGTGGGACTGCCATTATTTATGGACATAACATGAAGAATGGCACACAATTCTCTGACCTAAAAAAGTACCTTGATGTTGACTTCAGAAGCTCTCATCCTACAATAGAGTTTCAGACGGCAACAGGCATTCGTTATTACACGGTCGTGGATGTGATCCGAACTGACATCTACGATGAAATCTACAATAATATCAGTTCTGAAGACAACACGCTTATACTCTCCACCTGTTATGGAAGTGCAAAAAGCGGTCGTCTATTAATAATCGCAAAGGAGGCCACAGGCTAATGTCTAAAAGAAAACCCAAGGTGTTGACACCGGAGCAGGTTGAGGAAATCCGTACTAAGGACTTCTTCGACTGCATCCTGCCCAGCACCATCAAATTTTTCAGCGACCATTATATTGTCGGTGATAGTTATCGTAGCGTGTGGGCAATTCGAGAATATCCACCCTCTACCGAGGAACAAGCGATCCTTTCGCAGCTTGCGGATCGAAATGGCGTAACTCTTCGTATCTACCACAGACTGGTGGAGTCGATGGAACAGAGGAAAATCATTCAGAATGCAACACGCCGAAACACCCTAAAAAGCGGTGGTAACGACATGAATGAAACAATCGAAGCGGAAGGAAATCTCCATGATGTAATTGAACTCCTTGCCAATCTTCGCAAGAACAGAGAACCCCTGCTTCATTGCTCCGTATTCATTGAACTGAAAGCAAAGCAAATGGAAGCGCTCAAAGAATTGCAAAGTGAAATTGCAATGGAATTGACACGATCCAAAATCACCGTTGACAGGCTGACCTTGCGGCAAAAGGAAGGCTTCCTCTCTGTTCTGCCCGTGGGCTTTAATCAGTTCGGTGCGCAGTTCGAGCGAGTGTTGCCGGCATCAAGTGTAGCGAATCTCTATCCTTTTAACTTTTCCGGCAAAACCGATCCCGAGGGTCTGTACATCGGGAGAGATAAGTTTGGTACGAATATCCTGGTGGACTTTGAGCGCCGAGCCGAGGATAAGACTACAAGCAACATTCTGATCCTTGGTAACTCGGGACAGGGCAAGTCCTATCTCCTAAAGCTGATCCTCACTAATATTCGTGAGTCCGGCAAAAGTATCATCTGCCTCGATCCCGAAAGCGAGTATATTGACCTCTGTGCCAATCTTGGTGGATGTTATATTGATTTCCTTTCTGGTGAATACACCATCAATCCTCTTGAACCCAAAGCATGGTCAGACGGAAACGATGAAATCGATGCGACCACTCCCGAGGCATTCAAAAAGCAGACACGGCTGTCTCAGCATATTGCGTTCCTTAAAGACTTCTTCCGAAGCTATAAGGACTTCACGGATGCACAGATAGACACCATCGAAATACTGCTTGCGAAACTGTATGCGCGATTTGGGATCACGGACACCACCGACTACGCCAAGATGAAGCCGACAGACTATCCTATCATGGAAGACTTCTACAAGTTATGTGAGGAAGAATTCATGACCTATGACAAACAGAGAAAATACCTCTATACAGAGCAAACGCTCCAGGAGGTATGTCTCGGAATCAATTCCATGTGCGTAGGTGCGGAAAGTCGTTATTTTAACGGATACACCAACATCACCGATGATGCATTCTTGGTGTTCGGAGTCAAAGGTCTCATGGATACAAACAAGCGACTGAAGGATGCGATGCTGTTCAACATCCTGTCCTTTATGAGTAATCAGTTGCTCGGCAAAGGAAGCACGGCAGCATCCATCGATGAGTTGTATTTGTTCCTCACAAATATGACTGCAATCGAATATATCCGCAACGCAATGAAGCGAGTGCGAAAGAAGGACTCCTCGATTATTCTGGCATCACAGAATATCGAGGATTTTTTGATCCCTTCTATTCGTGAATTTACGAAGCCCCTGTTCAGTATCCCGACCCATCAATTCCTGTTCAATGCAGGTCAGATCAACCCCAAGGAATATATGGATGCATTACAGGTTGAGCCGAGTGAATTTGAACTCATCAAGTATCCCGAGCGAGGAACTTGCCTATACCGATGCGGAAATGAAAGGTATCTTTTACAGGTTATCGCACCCGATTATAAGTCGGCGCTCTTCGGCAAGGCTGGTGGTCGATAATGGCAGCTCCTGCGGTTGGTGCAGCACTTAAAAAAGTTGCAACCTATATCCTTACGGACAAGAAAGCACTCAAGGTCGTGGGATTGATTGTGGGCATCATACTCGTAATTATCCTACTTCCGATAGGTGCGCTACTTGCGATTTTTAATGGTGGGATCGAGATCGACACAGGACGGCTTGACGAGATATATCAAGAAAGGCAAATACAGCTTGTGGAAATCTGGGAATCCGTTGAATCTGCAATGACAGATGCCGGTTTTGATCAAACACGCATCGATGAAGCACAGGCACTATTCATATTTGGATTGTCTGAGCATGTCGGCGAGGACGGCTTCGCTGACGATCTTGTTAGTTGCTTTGAAGAAGAACAAACCGATAGCGAACTGATCGATGCTGTTAACGCAAAGTTTGGAACATCTAT
>JAZSAO010000535.1:0-4583 GCA_045601945.1 Faecousia sp.
TATAGGAGAAGCTATGAGAAATAGCAGTAAAGACCGGTTTTACAGTCATATCCTGCATAATAACGCTCAGATCCTGATCCCAACCCTTGAATTCATAGTGATAGGTCGTGTCATATCCCTTAGTGGGAGCCGTGCCACTGTATACAGCCATTTCACCCTGAGGAACAGTTTGCTTCTGGAGGATCGTTCCGTTCTCATCTTGGAAGGTAACAGTGAATCTGGGCTCAGGCATATCTGCCTCCGGTCCCATGTAGATATAGTCTACGGTGATCTTACCATAGGAGCCCTCCTGCAGGGCCTTGGTGAATCGGAAGCGGACGCCCAGGGACTTGACGTAGTCCAGAGCACGGTAGGCCTCACTAATGGGCATATATACCGTCTGATACTCCCCATCCTTAAGGGTAAAGGGAACAGAATTGGTATAGTCATTTGCAGTGATATGGTCATTCTCTACGATGGAGACCAACTGCAGCTCCGGGGTCTTGCCGCTCTGTGCCACGAGACCCTCTGTCTTGAATCGGATTGCAAGGATCTCTGCATTAGCAGGGTCATAGGACAGGGTATGGCGGTTTGTATTGCCCTGCCAGGCGTAGGTACCTGATTTGCCGGAGGTTGCCAAATATGCTCCGTAGTGCTCGCCGGAACCCAGGGTGCCAAAGTAATCGGAGGCGGTATACAGGCTTAGGGTCCCGTCCTCATTATTCACAGTGAACACATTGCCTGCCTGGTCGGTACAGGCAGTTGCCCATGCGGGATTGTCCTGACGGTCATAGTCGTGTCCGCCATAGGCTCCCTCCTGGAAGCGGTCGTTGCTTCCGTCGTTGCTGAAGTCGAAGAGAAGGGATTCCGTCTTGGGTCCGATATAAATATAATCGACAGTAGCTGTTCCCCCCTGGAGATAGCCGAAGTTGAAGCACACGCCTTTGAGCTTGTTGTAGGTAGAGATCTTCTTGGAGCCGAGATTCATGGTCAGTGTCACATACTGACCCTCTAAGCTCCCTCCGTCTAAGCAGGCTGTGTCAATGGCTAACTTAATGGTCTCACGGTCCGGATTGGAGGTGCTGTTGCTCCAATACTGGGCACCGTCTACCAGATAATATAGGTAGAGGCCGGGATCGTAGTCACCGTTCTTCTTGACATTGTCCAGCTTGAGCCGTACCTGTAGGATCTCTGCCTTACCGGGATCGAAGTTTAGGAAATTCGCCTTAGTCGTATCCGATGCAAAGGCATAATTCGCAGTTGCGTTGGAGGGCTGGATCATAGTGGTATTCACGCCGCTCCGGGTAGTCAGAGGCACTGTCATGAACCCGTCGGAGATGGTCAGACTTGCATCCATGTGGGCAGTAGCCCACAGACCTGCATCGGCATAGTTCTTGTAGCCGTAGACCGTGCTCTTATACTTGCCTGCGGTTTTGGCATTGAAGTCGAACATGAGCTGGTCTAAGGTCTGAGGCACGAATTCTGCCTCGAAGGTCCGACCTCTGGAGCCGCTGAAGTTGATCTTTAGGCTGATCTTGGAGGTACCGCTGAGGGTGATCTTGGAATCCGCACGGGTGGCACGGAGGCTGCGGTTAATGGTAATAGTGCCCGTAGAGAGCTTCTGGGTGGGGTCGCTGGCAGTGAGGAGGTACTTGCCGTCCTTCTCCCGGACCATGACGATCATGGGCTTGTCTACGGTAATGTCACCGTAGGTCCCTGCCTTCCAGAAGACCATGGCGGTAATGCCCAGCTTCTTCTCCTTAACCACATGGAGGGAGGTGGTAGCCTTCACGATCTCCACATCGGGAGATTGGGTGTATGCCTTGGTTTCCTCCACGGTCTTTTCCGGCAGCATAATGTAGCCGTACTGTCCGTTTACGGGTTTGCTGCCGTGGTCCAGCCACAGCTCCAGGAAGCTGTATGCTCCGTTCTTTACTGTAGCATCCAGACTGAACTTGTTCCAATCATCGTTGGTATCGTCTCCGTCATCCGTAGCTTGACGGAAGGCCTTGTTCACATAGACCTGTCCGCCGGAGGGGAAGTAGTAGCCCCCGAAGCTCTCTGCATGGACCCACTTGGGGTTGGTGAAGCTCTTGGGTGCAGAGAAGCTGCTGACCTTCTCCAGCATGACACCGTCAACCTGGATATCCTCTGTGCCGTAGGTTGTCACGCCGTCTACCTTGCTGTTCTCGAAGAGGGCACGGTTGTCCACATAGGTGTGGACATTGTTGGTACGGGTGGTGAAGTCAATGTCCGTACCTACGCATACGATCTCATCATCAAACATGAAGTAGGATTTTTTTGCAGTGAGATCAGAGGCAAGAACCTGCTTCTTCTTATTTAATTCCAGGTTCGGATCGAATTTGGCACGCTCCATCAAAGTTACCTCTGACTGAGACTCTGCCGAGGACCAGCTATAGGCCTCGAAGTCCATTGCGGCGGTGACGAAGCCCCCTGCCATCTCCACGCCACCGACGAAGGTGGCTGCATCCATACCGTCCTTGTTCTTTTCCAGTGTCCAGGTTTCCGTATTGGTGGAGTAGTCATAGCTGTAGGTCGTGCCGGGCAAATAGGCCTTTTTGTTGCTCCAGGGCTTCCGGAGGGTGCTGTCCTCCTCCGTGGTGCCGGGGACTCGGTAGAGATTGGCATACCGGGTATAGAGCTCCCCGAACTGGTCCGTCTTATAGGTGGTCTCGCCGTTGTAGACATACAGAGCCCCGTCTCCGCCGAACCAGCCGTAACGGTTACAGCCGTTAATGCTCTCGGGAACCGCAATGCGGCTGGAGCTCATGGCAAGGGAAACGGTGTAATCCTGCTGATGCTGCACCGCACGATCCCCACGATAGCGCATCGCACCATAGATCCCCTCATCCACAGGAATGGTTTGCTCTACCAGAATATCCCTCAGGGTTTGGGCAAGGTTCACATCTGCCAGTGCTTTGGCATAATAGGTATAGGCAGCCTCGGTTTCCTCGGCACTATCCTGTATGAGGGCAGAACGGACAAACTGCTTTAGTTTCAGATCCGATGCCGCATCAAAGGCTCCTACCAGCATCAAAGCACCGGACATCGTGTCCTTGCCATAGGTATTACCCATAAAAGGATATCTCCCATTAAAGGGTACCATAAACATATTCTTGTGCATAGTGGGCTTAAAGGTATTTATGATCCAATCTGCCATAACCTCCGCTCCGTCTAAGGCAAAGGCTGTCCCCGCCATAGCCGAGTAGGTATACATCATACGGTTCACAAGGACATCTGTACCATAGGTTCCCTCTAAGGGCCAATACCGGTGGCAAATGTAGGTTCCATCTTCTTTAATGCCCTCATCCGTATCATAATGGGGCTCTAAGTAATAGGCCAGATTGGTTCGGGTTTCTTCCATAAGATCCGTATTCTTGGTCAGGGAAGCGATCATGGCACAGATATTCAATCTGCTGCGGCGGTAACCTAAGGTGGTAGTATCTGTTTTTCCGTCATTGTTGGGACGGCAGAAGTCAATAAAGTACAGACAGGCATCTGTATAAGATTTTGCAATACTGCTCTCTGTAGAATTAGCATAGGGATACATGACAAGAAGTGTCCGCAGGATCTCCAGAGGACCACCGTAAGCCCAATTCCACCAGTTGTAAATGGATCCTCGATTGGCGCTGGCACGCTGTGCATCGAAATAAGTCTTGTTATAGAAGTTCAGTCCCTTCTTCAATCCGAAGAAAATGGCGTCCCGAAGCTCCTGATTCTGATAAAGCTCCCGGGTTACCACATTGCCGCTGCTGTCCTTATATGTGTAGCTGCTTCCCCGTGTGCCGTAGGCCTGTGCCATAGCATACAGATCTACAAACTGCAGACGCAGGTCGGTACTGTTGGTCTCGGCGGTCATATCGACGGTGCCGAAGATCCGTTTGGAATTGGAGCGGTTTTTCTCCAGATCCTGCCATTTAGTGCCTGCCTTGTAGCTGATGCCGGAGGTAGACAACCCTGTGGTGCTGCTCTTGACTCCTACAATGGCTTGGATGACAGGGTCATCCCAGTCCACGCTGTCATTTCCGCAAAGGACCTTCTTGTAGTTGTTGATCAAGTCGGTCCAGTCAGAGGCTGTATAGGCAGCAGCTTCGGCAAAGAGTGTCTGTTGTGGCAATAGTGTCAAAAGAATTGCTACCAAAAGGAGCATGGATAGTATGCGTTTCATGTTCACCTTCACCCTTTCAATTTATACTTATTTCTAATAAAACGGATTAACCGTTTTATTATGCCGCTGGTAAGCGGCATGGCGGCAAAGCCGCCAAGAAATAACCTGTAATACTGTTCTTGCCGCCATAGGCGGTGCAGGATATTCATCCTGCAATAAAATGGTTTTCAAACCATTTTATCAAGAAACAGTATTATACTCAAAACAAATTCTCGAAAGCAAAGAAGTACCCAATGGAGTCATGCAACTGCCTCCCTCCTTGTTGCTTACTTTAAATATAGCACATCTCCCTCTTTAATGCAATGAAACTCCTAAAAATGTTATACATTTTCCCATAGTTTGAAAAAATATCCTTTGAAACTCCAACAGCCACTTTCGGAACGAATCGCCCCGAAAGTGGCCGTCGATTAAAAAG
>JAZSAO010000536.1:0-5684 GCA_045601945.1 Faecousia sp.
GCTTATGAACGGGACTTTGCCAAACATCCTGACATTCATGAATTCCCCAAGATCTCTATGATCTGGAAATCCGTCCCCTCTCAGTTGGCAAGAGAAAACAAGAAGTTCCTCTATAAGGTTGTAAAGGAAGGGGCAAGAGCAAGGGAATACGAGGATGCTCTGCAGTGGCTGGTGGATGCTCGCTTGGTGCATAAGATCTATCGCAGCACCGCGCCCGGACTGCCTGTGGCAGCTTATGATGATCTGTCTGCCTTCAAGCTTTATTTGGTAGATGTGGGTCTTCTTCGCCGCCTGGCGCAGTTGGCACCAACAGCATTTGGTGAAGGCAATCGTCTGTTCACCGAGTTCAAGGGCGCACTGACAGAGAACTTTGTTCTGCAAACACTGGTGACCCAATTCGAGGTTCTGCCCCGGTACTGGAGCCAAACCAACCCACCCTATGAGGTAGATTTTATGATCCAGCGGGAAAATGATATTTTCCCAGTAGAAGTTAAATCCGAAGACAATACCACCAGCAAGAGCCTCAAGAAATTCAAGGAGCTGTTCTCCGATAAGATCAAGCTCCGAATCCGCTTCTCCTTAGATAATCTCAAATTGGATGACGATGTACTGAATATTCCCCTTTTTATGGCTGACCAAACAGACCGCCTGATTGGTCTGGCATTGGATCAACGGAATTAATTCCATTCGATTCAGAATTGCTCCATATGAACGTAAGAATTCTGCAAGACGCTCTAACTGTTGCGAGTATAGGAGTAAATATCAAGAAAGAATAACTGAGGTAAATAATATGGCTATCAGTAAGAAACTTGAAGTGATATATTACAACGGACAACCGGATGGAATTCGTTCCATACGTAGATATCTTTCTACTATGACGACCTATGTTATTCCTCGCCCTCTACTTTCGGAGGCAAAGAAACTTTCGGGAATCAATCGCCCCGGTATTTATTATTTAATCAGCGAAAATGACGACAACAAGATTGCACAGATCTATGTGGGGCAGACAAGGAACGGTGTGGCTCGTTTGGATGACCACAATCGGTCAAAGGACTTTTGGAACAAAGCGATCATGTTTTTAGCAGATAATAAAACTTTCTCTCTCGATATGATAAGTGGTCTTGAAGCTTATGCTATCGGTAAAGTCTATGACTCAAAGCGATATAAGGTCGAAAACTCGGTGAATCCGAAATATGAGATCGATGAATATGACCTTCCTTTGATCGAGGAGGTATACGATGAGATACAGTTTATTATGGCAACACAGGGATATAAGATGGATAACTCCAAAGCAACCTTGAATGAAGCAAACACCTTGCACACGACCCGAAATGGTGTTCTTGCGTTTGGTGTTTATGATGGTGAGCGGTTTGAAGTTTTGGAAGGTTCTGAGATAGATATGAGCCGCAAAAGCCTCTCCGTCCCTATGGAAAAACAGCGACAAACAGCACTCGCCAACGGAAACATTGTTTTGGCTGACGGAAAACACAAATTGACTGTTTCCATGTCCTTTAGCTCGCCAAGTTCAGCCGGACAGTTTGTTTTAGGTGGTAGCATTAACGGATGGACGGAGTGGAAAAACAAAGACGGAAAAACTTTAGATGAAATATTCAGGAAGTAATTGCATTTGAGGGCGAGGTGGGCGTATTCGAGAGGGTGGTTATAGAGGAGGTAGTCCAGCTCGGCGCGGTGGTTTGTATTGTGGGCGTATTGGGCTTCGATGGTATGAGTGTTGATGGTGATTGTGGTGGCATCGGAGAGCAGGAGTTCTACGCAGGCGGTGTCCATGTTGAAATGGCAATGGACGGGGTTGATGGTGTCATTCATGGTGGATTCTCCTTTCGCTGTCGGTTGATGGTGGATTAAGCGAAGATTCAGTATTGGCGATGATGCAACATCCCGAAAGCTGCAATGGACTTGCTTGTTGTTCAGAGGATATACTTGCTTTTACCTACAACTATAGCTTTAGCTTTTTTGTTGACAAATCAAATGGAATATGCTACACTCATTGCGTCAACACTTGAGGCGATAATTCCCTCGGTACGCAGATGTTTCATCTGAAGTATTGGGCTTCGTGAGAGTGTTGACATTTTTTATGCTTCCACGGGGTTCGGGGGCAAGGGTCAGACGGTCAGGGTGATTATGTAGGTCACGGTGATTTGGTGGCCTTTTGCGTTGCGATCTGTTCGGGAAAATTTCGTAGTTCGTATGGGACAGTTTTTCTTAGTGTTTTGGGAACCTTTGGCACCATCCGACTGCTGAAAAAGCGGAAGAAGCTAAAGGAAGAAAGCCGGTTGTTTGAATAAACGGCTTCCTTACAGCGGAGGAGGGGGATTCAGATGAAGAAGATCACTTCCATTTTGTTGCTGATAGCGATGATACTTGGATTATCCGGATGTTTTTTAAATTGGGAAAATCCTTATCCATATAGAGGGTCATACAAAGAACTATACACTGCCGCAATCTACAGCATCCCGGATGCTTCGGGATATATGCATCATGGAGAAGGTGCATATAATGCAGACATTTACATTTGGGAACAAGATGACTATGGCAGAACGTTGTTTTCTTATTGCGAAGACTATAGGAATCGGACTTTCGCTTTAGTAATTTGCCAAGCTTATGATGAAACAGACGTGTATTTTTACCCGGATAGGAATTACGTATTAACCCTCTTAGACTATGAGCGCTTGTATGAAGGTGCCGCAGAGGATCATTTGCAGAATAGAACAAGAGAGTTTTACCTTGAATTTAAGGATCAATTAAAGGAAGAAAATGATTGGAATAAGCCTTTGGATAAATCCCAATGTGTTTCTTACCCGATTACGGACCACAAGGTTTTAGGGCAGGATGTATATTCTGTAAGTCGTACCCAAGGGAATGAAATATTGCATGATTACTCCGAAACTTTAGACTTTATTGTGAATCCGGAATCCGGGCCATATCGTTATAGCACGATCCTGCAAACCGATGCTGAAGGCAAAATTTTGCATGAAATTTATGGGGTGCATCGTAATTATGATAAATTGGAACGGGATCCCGATAATTTTACGTTTTACGATATGATTATTTGGGTTATTACGGATCAAGAGGGGAACTATGATAAAGAAAAGGGAATCCTGGTTATGTATTCCGAAGCCAATGAGAGTGACAACAGCTTTATATATGATGCGAGCGAAATTTTAGAATTTAAAAATAAGAACGGCTGGGCAAATTTGTATTGTGCCGAAGAAAATTAGGCATAAACCAAAGCCTCAATAAAAGTGAGGTAACTCTTTGCGTAAAAAGCAAAGGAACTGCCTACGGCGTCGTGCCCTCGACCATAGTTGGAAGGGGCTCGCACATAAAAAGCAGTTCCTTTGAAAGCAGTGTATCATATAGTACACGGTGAGTCAAGAAGAAAATGGCTGACTTATTGGCTGTTTCGCATACTTCTGACCAGTAGCTCTACAAAGTCCCATACGGGAGGCTCCAGCCATTTATCGTAGAGGATGCACATATACAGTGCCTGATGCCAGTTTTTCAGGGGGATGTATCGGATGTTTCGCCCTTCCTGTCTGCAGGAAGCGGGGATGAAGGCATAGCCCACCCCGGCTTCGATGAGATCCAGTGCTGCTTGGACGGTGTCAACGGTGCAGATCACATTTTCATCAGACAGGGTACCGCTGGCCCATTCTTGGAAGG
Source organism: Faecousia sp. (assembly GCA_045601945.1). GTDB lineage: Bacteria > Bacillota > Clostridia > Oscillospirales > Oscillospiraceae > JAZOXB01. The sequence continues at coordinate 3,685 of JAZSAO010000536.1, forward strand.
TACTGCTGGAATCGTAGTTAAAGACGATTTGAGGTTCCTGCATAATATCCTGAGGATTGATCTCATCCCGATCTGCAAGGGGATGATCTACGGGAAGGGCTACGTAAAAATCCTGTTCCTTCAGTTTGCGGAAATGGAGGCTTCGGTCTCGATCTGTCAGGTCAACCAATGCCATATCCAGCTTTTCCTGCCGCACCAGATCCATGAGATTTTCGGCAGAACTTTCCATAATGCGGAAACGAACACGTTTGTTGCTCCGACCATAGGCGGCGATCTCCTTTGCGGCGGTGCCGGACAGGGAGCCGGACACATAGCCCAAACGGATGACTACGGGGGCGCTGAGACGGCTTTCTTTTAAAACCGTGGTAGCTGCGTGAAGTTCATTGAGGGCGGCATCCACCTTTTCTCGGTAGAATCTGCCTTCTTCTGTCAGGCGGATATTTCTGCCGGATTTTTCGAACAGCTTGATTCCCCCCAGTTCCAGTTCCAAATTATGAATGGCACTGCCGAGAGAGGGCTGAGAGATCCCCAAACGGGCGGCGGCGAGGGTATAGTGTTCTACTTGGGCTAAAACGGAAAAATATCTTAAAACATTGTAATTCATAGCTTGCGCTCCTGATATATAGTTTACATCTATCAATACAATAGCATAGGCCGGTCTCTTTGACAAGAGGGAGAAAGGAAAATTATGAATAAAAACATTCGTTGGATCACGGAAACTGCCATTTTATTGGCATTGCTGATTACTTTACAAACGGTAACCAAGCCCTTCGGACAGTTGGTAACAGGAAGCTGTGTCAATGGGATCCTTGCGATTACAGTGCTTTTTGCAGGTTTGGGAAGCGGTCTTGTGGTAGCGATCCTATCACCCATTCTTGCCTTTTTTCTGGGAATTGCGCCCCAAGCATTGACTGTTCCTGCCATTATGATGGGAAATGGGGTGTATGTTCTGATACTGCACTTTATGGTAGACCCCATGGGGAAGCAGGTGGTACGGAATGTTGCCGGGTGGCTCCTTGGGGCTGTGGCGAAATTTGGGGTGCTATATTTGATCGTGGTAAAAATCGTTTGCGGTATTCAGGCCCAAACTCTCTTACAAGAGGGGACATTGAAAGCGCCCATGATCGAAAAGCTGACAGCTACCTTCACATGGCCCCAACTGGTTACCGCCCTCGTAGGAGGTGGCTGTGCCCTGTTGATTGCTTCGATTTTGCATAAAGCATTAAAGAAAAAATCCTAAAAACAACTGCCTGCTTCCAATTTTGGAAAGCAGGCAGTTTTATGCATTATAGATAGCCGTATTTTTGTTTTTTTGCCACCAGGAAAATTGCGGAGAATACAACCGCCATACATTCTGCAACGATAATGGAGGCCCAAATACCGTCGATTTTCCAAATCAAGGGGAGGAGCAGAACGGCGCAGACCTGAAATACCAATGTACGCAGGAAGGATATGATGGCAGAGGTCAAACCGTCATTCAAGGCTGTGAAAAAGCCGGATGCAAAGATGGCGTATCCCATAAAGGGGAAGGAAAGGACGAAAATGCGGAACCCGGAAACGGTCAGACCCATGAGCGCCTGATCATAGCCCACAAAGAGCCTTGCAAGGGGGACTGTCAGTGCTTCTCCGATCACGACCATAAATATACCGGCAAGCCCCATAAGGAACAGACTCTTTTTCAGCAGGCTCTTTAATTCATCCCGGTTCCCGGCACCGTCATGGAATCCGAAAACAGGGGCGATCCCTATGGAGTAGCCGATAAAGGCGGCGGCAAAAATAAAGCTGACATACATCATGACACCGTAGGCAGCCACACCGTTTTCACCCGCATATTTTAAAAGCTGAATATTATAGAGCATCCCCACAAGGTTCATGGAAATATTGCTCATAAATTCAGAGGAGCCATTTCCGCAAGCCTTTAGCAAAATTTTCCCTCGGAAACGAGGCTTCCCCAAACGAAGAAGGCTTGAGTTCTTTCTGCTGAAATAAATCAGCGGAAC
>JAZSAO010000537.1:0-3548 GCA_045601945.1 Faecousia sp.
GGTGCACTTGGGGTAGCAAATAAATTTCAGCATAATGATCTTCTCTCCTTATTTGGATTCAATTCGTAATATACCTATTTGGGATATGTTTATTCCTAAAAGGATCTTTGAATCAAGGGGTCAATTTTATAATTTTTCCCCGGAATTCTCCGTGAGTTACAAGCAACGCTTCCCTTTCTCCGGGAACAAAATCCTCCTCGGCAAAGCCCGGTGCCATGGTAGTACCTACCAGTGCCCAAGCCCCACCCGTTGCAAGACAAGATCCTTGCCAGCAGTTTGCAGGAGCGCAGAATTGAGGGATCATCCCCTTCGTCAGATCGTTACCCAAAACGATAGTTTTCCCCTCTCCATCAGGGTACAGAAGGGTCAACTCCACCGGGTCTCCCATGTAAAAATGATATATCTCGTCTGTAGGGAGCTTATGAAGACGAGAATAGCTGTCCGGGGTAACCAGATAATATATAGCCGTCCCCATGGGTTTGCCATCGGTTGTGCAATGAGGGGAGCAATAAGTCCGTCGGAAATAGCCCCCTTCCATAGTTAGGGGTTCTAATTTTAGAGCATTGATCACATCTTGTGCCGTCATAAACACACCGACCTCCATGCAGAGTGGTTCTCTGCACTTTTTTGAATGGCTTCACACAGGAGAACGTTCCTGTAGGCCTCGTAGAAATCCGGGCCGGTGCAAGGTGCCTCACCCCGTACTGCCCGGTAGAATTCTTTGAACTCCGTGAGGAAGGTATTCTCAAAAGAATCCGCTTCCCCGGAAAGCGTTGTCGTCTGCCCCTTTTGAGACAAGATTAGATTCGTAGGGTCTTCGTTATTCCAATCCAAAGATGCCTTTTCCCCTGTCAACTCTATGGTTAATCGATTCCCATGTCCATGGGACAGTTCTGACAGGACAACAGATCCTATAGCCCCCCGTTCTGTGCGGAAGTGGATCAGAGCCACATCCTCCGAAGGTACAGATACAATCTCTGCTCCCTCTTGGGGTTCCATATACAGAAGTCCCTCTTTCCGATAACGAATCGGATGGAACCGATCCAATACAGCGCTGACAGCAGAAATTCTTTCGCCGGAAATATACTGTACCAAATCCAGCCAATGGGAGCCGATTTCCGTAACTGCGTGGAGTTCACTTTCGTATCGCCAACTCCACACCGCCGGGTCTGCACCGAATTCCTGTAAATAGCTGCCGTGGATCAGGAGTAGTCTACCCAAAGTCCCCTCCCGTACCAGTTCTTTCGCCCTTCGGCATTGGGCGTAGTTGCGAATATTAAATCCCACACAGCACAGGCAATGGCAGTCCCGTGCCATTTTCGCCAGTTCTTCCCCTTCCTTTGCAGAAAGGGTCATGGGCTTTTCACAGAAAATATGCTTTCCCTGTGACAGGAGTAGGCGAATCTGCTCATAATGACCTTGGGGCGGCGTACAGATATGCACGGCAGAGATTCGGGGATCTAAAAGAAGTTCCGGCTCTGTCCCATAGTTTGGGATACTCCATTCATGGGCAAAAGCCGATGCTTTCGCATCTGTCGTTCCCACCACAGTGTGAACCTCAATTCCCAGTTGTCTTAAAGCCTGCATATGGAGAGAAGCTACCCAGCCTGTACCAAGAATTCCCACTTTGTCTATATTCGCGTAAGTAAGCATAGAAGCTCTCCTTCTTTGTCTTTTAAGCCAAGAAGTATTTTCTTTATGATACCACAAGTTATGGCAGTATGCAAGGAGTTCTTACATAAACCGCTTAGTCTACATATTTTGGGGTTCCACGGGTAGAAATTCTTATGAGTTTATGATATGATGAAGGAAAGCAAATCTATACTATTCCGGAAGGAGTTTATTTATGAAATATCCCTTTGATTCAAATTTTACAAAAGCGTGTTTCCAAGAGCTGGTGAATGTTCCCAGTCCCGTGGGATATTCCCTGCAAATGGAGCCGGCGTTTGAGGCCATGGTGGGAAAGCTGGGCTTCCCGGTAACCTATGATCATAAAGCCACCCCCTATATTACTCTGGATGGACAGGACAACAACAAAACAGTCCAGATCACTGCCCATTTAGATACACTGGGCTTTCTGGTCCGTGGCATTAACAGCAATGGTTGGCTTAAGATCCGTCAATTAGGCGGCGTCAACTATGCCACCCTGGACGGAGAATCCGTAACTGTCTATACCCGTGACGGAAGAAAATATACAGGACTTTTGACCTGCAGAGAGCATTCTGTCCATGTATTCAGGGACGATGCCAGAACCGCAAGAACAGAAGAAAACATGGTCATTATGTTAGATGAGCCGGTTTCCTCCCCGGAGGATGTACGAGCCTTAGGGATCCGCAACGGAGATGTTGTGGATGTAGAGGCCCGTTGCCAATTCACAGAAAAAGGCTACGTCAAATCCCGATACATTGACGACAAGGCCTGTGTCGCCTGCATTCTGACCGCCCTGAAATACATGGCGGAAAACGGTCTGAAGCCCAAATACCGCACGATTTTCTCCTTCCCCTACAGTGAAGAAATCGGTACCGGTGGCACCTATGTACCTCCTGAGGTTTCGGAGATCATAGCCATGGATATCGGTCTCATCGGTCCCGGTTTGGAAGGCACTGACCGGAAGGTTTGTATCTGCGCCAAAGATGCCACTGTCCATTATGACTACCGTCTCACAAGTCATCTGATCTGCTTGGCAGAAGCAAATGGCATCGACTACGCTGTAGATGTCTACAACAATTACGGAACCGATGCTCGGGCTGCTTTAACTGCCGGTAACAATGTCCGCGCCGCCGTTTTCGGCATGGGAACCTACTGCACCCACGGCATGGAACGGACCCACATGGACAGCATCAACGCAACCACCACACTGCTCCTCGCCTATCTCTTAGAAGATTAACCGCACCTAAAAGGCAACCCACGAGTTCCCTCGTGAGGTGCCTTTTTTTATTTTATGTAAAGTCAATCACAGACCACCTAAATTGTTTGGAAAACTCATGGAAACAGGTTCCGCAAACCCAGTATCTAAAATCCGTGGTGCAATAGCATTCCTTGTGCTCCTCTGCAGTTACTTTTTCCCAACAGAATTCGCAGTGATCGTGCCAGAAGCGGTGGAGGTTGTCATCCTCTAAGCATTCCCCGCCTTTTCCCGTTTTTTCAACATGCGTTGTAGCGATTTCTTTGATTTTGTCATAGAATCTGTTTTTGTTTTTACGGGCTTCTTCCCAAAAATCCGGAAAGGTGACTTTATAGAATTGGGAGTTTAATAAATACACCTCTTGCCCACGGAGTTTCCAGCTTTCCATAGTTTTTCTCCTTATAATACTGTTTCTTGAAATACTACCCAAACAAGGTGCCCCTCACCGTTCTAAAACAAACCCGCAAATTTTCGTTTATGGAACTGTTCACCAAGTTGGTATAGGCCCTTGCCTCTCCAATGGGAGAGGTGCCGCGACTGCGGCGGAGAGGGCAGTAGGGATTCCCAATTTTGTACCGATTTCGTAGTAGGCAGAGAAGTGGGGTTACGGCATGGTATCCACGATCGAGAATAGGAAAAAGGA
>JAZSAO010000538.1:0-2926 GCA_045601945.1 Faecousia sp.
CTGTTTCTTGATAAAATGGTTAGAAAACCATTTTATCGCAGGATAAATATCCTGCACCGCCTTAGGCGGAAGAAACAGTATTACACGGCATTTCTTGGCGGCCATGCCGCCATGCCGCTTATTAGCGGCATAATAAAACGGACAATCCGTTTTATTAGAAATAAGTATAAATAACAACATTTCCGGTGTCGATCATTAGTGGGCGAACACAGTTCGCCCCTACGATGTGGTACGATGATTTTTACGAATGGAGAAATTGCTATCTGCGACGTTACTGCCACGGGCGAAGACATGGCTTCGCCCCTACAGTGGGCGCAGATAATTTTTGTTGGTAATGCTATATCTTGGGCTATGCTTACTAAAAGTGATAGCCTAAAGCTGTTTTTATAGGTCCCCACAGCATGGCTGTGGGTAATAAGTCGCAAAAGCGACTTATTCAGCAGACATTACTATAAGCATCAGGCTCTCTTGGGGAATGCCCTCCCCAAGAGGGACTTGTGAGTGATAGGGTATTTTGAAAAAGTTTAGTTTACAAAGTAAGCTTTTGCACTATCACTATAGGCGAAAAGGGCTTTGCACAGATCCAACAGAGTGCCGGTTTTGCTGTTTCCATAGGTGTCAGCACTGTAGGAGAGTGTAGAAGAAACTTGAGTTTCACCTGCGAAGATTGCTACATTCACGATACTGCGCAGTTCTGCAGCAAGGAGACCGTCAAAGTCGAAGACGTATCGATTTGCTACATTACCATAGGGGATGGGATTGTACAGAGTAATGGTTCGGGTTTCACCGGTGTAGTCTGTATAGCTGACACGCATCGTCAGATCCTCAGCATGACCTGCATAGGAAGTTGCGTCGAAGATAAATCTCAGAACGACTTTGGATTCCAGACTCAGAGCCTTGCCGACCCATGTGATATCAGGGATTTCTATGTCATCCTCGACGGAATTATGATTGCCGAAGGTTACGGCTTCCGTATTGCTGCAATAGGCTCTTTCTGTTTCGGTCATTGCATCTGCAACGAGAGCGTCCGTGCGGTAAACTTTATATGTTTGGGCAGCGGAGCCGTAGACTAACAAGTCAGCACACAGTGTCTTTAGGCTCTCAGAAGCATTGGACTTTTCAAGCTGACTATAGGCATAATCGGCAACGCTATAGGAATCGGTATTGGATAGACAGGAAACTCCGTCTTTTTCCATGTACAAGACAGCTTGAATCTTGTTGCCTATTTCTACGGCGGTAATACCTGTTAGAGTGAAATAATAGTAATTACCTCTCAGGGTGGGCTCTACGCGAATGGTCTTTTCACCGGCAAGGAGGTTACCGTCATAGACAGGGATCGTGCATTCCAAATAGTAGTTGTCGTATGGAGCCAACTGAGTTGTTTCGACCGCGTAGTTAATGGAAATGTCACTGGCAAGGTTCAGTGTGTGATAAATCTTTACAGCGGGATCAATTGTAGGCTCTTGCATATCGATGTTTCCACAGAGCGTGCAAACACCGTTTTCTGTCGTGTGAGCGGAAGTGCCGAAATCCTTACCGCAACGACTGCAGACATCTGTGTGGGTGCCGTCACCGTTATCTTCATAGGCGTGTTCATGGCCCAATCTCTGGATAACGGTCTGGGGGACCAGTGTGATGCCACAGGTGGAGCAGATCTTACCTTCGGTGAGACCGGAACTTAAGCAACCTGCTTCTACGGCCGGGAGGATCTCTTCGGTATGGGGCGCTAAGGGAAGAACGGTGCCGGCTTCTACAACTGTGTTACATACGGTGCAGACCATGTCGCCACTGTAGCCTGCGACGGAACAGGTGGGAGCAACAGCACCCTTTAGTTCGGCACTGTGGCCGAGGGAGGGAATGGTTTCTTCGTAGCTTCTGCCACAATCACAGCTATAGGTGGTGATGCCATCTGTTGCACAGGTGGGTTCGGTGGTAGTAGCGGCGGAGTAGGTATGCTTTTCCTCGGAGAATACAGCGTAGAAGCTCTTATCTTCGGCGATAGCATTCATATCAGCGGCTTTTCCGTCGGCATCTGCCCAGCCGTCAAATACGTAGTGAACATCCTCGGTGTAGGCCTTGGTGGGAGTGGCGCCGGTGTAGGAGACGGAAGCACCCTCCTCTACGGTTTCGGTAGCCAGAACCCGGTTTTCTTCGCCATAGAAGGTAACGGTATATTCGGGAACCGGCTCGGTCTTGCCGAGGAGCTCTTCTACATTGCCTTCGAAACGGTAGATGCTGCCGATTCCTACGATACCGCGCTGTACGAAGGTGGAGTAGGATTCTGATGCGGAGGAATCAGAAACATCGGGCTCCATGATCATGGCAAGAATATTGCCGTCACTGTGGTTCATGGGGAGAATGTAGGAGCCTGCCTCAAAGGTCACGGACTTCTCGGAGGACAGGGAGGCGGAGCTGGAATTGCCACTGTAGGACTTAACGGAAATGGTCATGGACTCCGTGGTCTTTACATAGGGGATGCCGTGATAGTCCAGAGTTTTCAGAACCGTGGACAGACCGCTGGTACCTGCCTTCAGAACATAGGCGGTGGGACGGGTACGGGTTCTGGAAGCGGTATAGGAAGCAGAGGGCTTCTGGGTGGCGTTGGGGTTGGTGATCTGGTTGGTCAGCAGGTTCAGGGTGGGTCTTGCGTATGCCTGGCTGTGGGTGGAGTCACTGTGCTTCAGAGTGATCTTGTTGTCGGTGCTGTAAACAGTACCTGCCTCGGCAATCCGGGCACGCTCGTTAGCAACGTTTGTGAGAACCTCTTGCGCATTGGCGGCGGCGTAGCGGATCATGGACTCTGCAGTCAGGTAGTGGGAGAAGACTCTCCGCTCAAAGCAGCCACGGCCGATGCCGATACCACGGGTCTCTACACAGAAGGCGTAGGAGCCACGCATGCCGTAATAGTAGGGAGCCAGAGAGTTAG
>JAZSAO010000539.1:0-3524 GCA_045601945.1 Faecousia sp.
TTATTATGCCGCTAATAAGCGGCATGGCGGCATTGCCGCCAAGAAATAACCTGTAATACTGTTTCTTCCGCCTAAGGCGGCGCAGGATATTTATCCTGCGATAAAATGGTTTTCTAACCATTTTATCAAGAAACAGTATTAACAGACCCATCATACGTCATGGATAAGCATAGCAGGATCGACAGGGGTGCTCCCCCATCGATCCTGTTTGTTATGAGGCTTTTTGTGCCTGTCGTTTATATGGGTTATTGGGTATCTAACCAGCGAGCCAAACGCATAAGCAGTGCAACGGCTTCGCCTCGGCTGAGTTGCTTCCGGGGACGGAGGGTATTGTCCTTGTAGCCGGTAAGCAGTCCAAAGTCCTGTGCCTGTTGGATGTAATTGTATGCGTAATCGCTGATATCAGCTTCGTCTTCATAGGTCAGCGCCAGATCCGGGAAGACATCGCCGCCCCACAGGCGCATCATCATGGTAACAAACTGCTCACGGGTCACAGCTCCGTCGGGATTGAAACGGCCATTGCCAACGCCGTTGACGATGCCCATTTCGGTGCCCCAGTTGACAGCATCGGTATACCATGTATCCTGAAGAACATCTGTATATTCTGCGGTGGGGATGTCGGTCTCTTCCGGTGCGGTCATGCGGTACAGTACCGTCAGTGCCATTGCGCGGCTCATGGTTCCATTTGCATTGAACAGGAATTTTCCAACACCCTGCACCAGACCCAGTTCGAAAGCGGCATTGGCATCTTCTGCGTACCATTGATCGGTCACATCTGTGAAATATTCACCCTCGAACATACAGTAGAGGGTTAAACCGTTTTCCATCCGGAAGGTATACTCCCGTTCCTCGGAAAGGAGTTTGCCGTCTTCATCATACCATCCGTAGAAAGCATCCTCACCACCGGCGTTGAGCGTCACAAACTCGTTGATGGGATATGTGTTGCTGAGTCCCAGTTCGGTCCCGTCGATTTTCAGTACATTCAGCTGTCCGTGACGGGGTGCATGAACAGACAGGAAGCCTGCATCTCTTGCTTCGTTGGCATCGGTCTCGTGATCATAACGCCATGCGTGTTCTTCGTCAATGCCGAAGTACATATAGGGATTGGGTGCCGTGGCATTGGCGCTCATACGATAGTCTCTCTGGGGATCGAAGATGTAATACTTTCCGCCGATCTCGATCTCCGCCCAGCCATGGTGACCGGATCCGGTTCCAAAGCCTTCTTCAAAAATAAAGTCGCCGGTGTGAACATAGCTTTCGAATCCCAGATACCGTGCCATAACTGCAAACAGCGCGCCGTAGTCATAGCAGATTCCTTCCCGCTCCACAAGAGCATGATAGCTTCGGTTGACGACCTCGAAGGGCATAGCTTCTTCCAAGCCTTCCTCATACTCCAGTTCGTACAGAGGCACAAAGCAGTCATAAGCAGGCGCCCAATTCTGAGAATAAGGAGCCCAGCTGTAGCTGACCTCCATGGTGACCCAGTTGTAGGTCTCCTTCAGTTTGGTGTAGTTATCTGCTTCGGCATAGGGTGCAAGAATTTCTTCCAGCAAAGCATCCATCTGCGGATATCCTGTTCTCTGGGGCTTTAGTTCCACGCTGTTCAGCAAAGCCTTCAGGTCCTCTTCCGCTATGGCATTTCCGGCAGCAAATACCGGCATAACGCCCAACAGAAGGATCACAACCAACAGTAAAGATATGTAGCGTTTCATCATCTCATCCTTTCTTTTACCCTTCAGAAAGTCTGTCACAAGGGTAATTCTTCAATATTATATTCCTTATTGCATACAATTGCAACTGTTTTTTGAGAAATCCGAAAGAATTCTGTCCCTCGTGGATCAGAAAATAATTCCGTCTCACAGTACAAAACCGCCGACTTTGAAATTTTCATCAAAGCCGGCGGTGTATTCTATATTCTGTTGTCCTTGCAGAATGTTAAGGAATCCGCTTAGAGGGCTTTAGGTATCGTTCCTCTTCGGAGAAGACACAGCCACAGTATTTCTGGATATACATGCCCAATTCCCGAGCCTTTTCCTGTCCCGCCCGGAAATAAGGACGAAAATCTCTGTACAGGAAAGACACACCGAATTCCTTTGCGGCTCGCTCCCCTACCTCTCGCATCAGTTCATGATTCTGGTAAGGACTGATAAACAGGGAGGACGTAAAGCTATCGAAGCCGCCTTCTGCCGCAGTTTGCGCTGCAGTGTACAGACGCATTTCGTAGCACTTCACACAACGACCGGCAAGATCCTCCGCAACCTCACGGACAAAGGGCCGCAGGGCGTACTCATCCTTTTCCAGCAGCTTCAGGCCGATGGAATCGGCATAGTCCCGCAGACAATTCCGTCGGGAGCGGTATTCCGTAAAGGGATGGATGTTAGGGTTATACCAGAACCCTGTAACCTCCAGCCCGTCTCCCTGCAGCACCTCAATACATTGGTTAGCACAGGGAGCGCAACAGACATGGAGCAACGTGTTCATAAATTACTCAGCGAAAACCTTCTTCAGCTTTGCAAAACGGGGCAGCCCGTTCTCCATGGGCATAACCAGATCGCCTGCGATCAGGGGAGCGCAGTACTTAATAAAGTCTTCGGTCACGTTGGACTTATCCTCGGTGATCCATGCAAGGGGAACCTTCTGCTCGAAGTTTGCAACCTTTTCCAGATCGAAGAGAACATACTCGCACTTATAGCCGTTTTCACGGTCGCACTTGAAGCCTACCATCTTGCCGGTTTCCCCTGCGATAGCAGCCTCAACAGCAGTCTTACCGGAGTTGAAGGATTCCTCGATGTCGGTGGCGGAAGCACAGTGAGCGGCGCAACGCTGGAGGAGGGACAGTTCGATGCCACGAACCTTAGCTCCGGTAGCAGCCTTGACAACATCTGCCAGACGAGCGGCCAGACCGCCCAACTGAGCATGACCGAAACCGTCGGTGCCGGAGGTCTTAGCCTCGGAAACGAAGGCGCCGTCGGCGAAGTGACCGCCTTCGGAAACAGCAACGATGCAGTTGCCGTTTTCCTTATAGATGCGGCTGACATCGGCAATGAACTTGTCCATGTCGAAATCGACCTCAGGCAGGTAGATCAGGTCGGGACCATCCCCGGACAGACCTGCCAGAGAAGCGGCGGCGGTGAGCCAACCTGCATGGCGACCCATGCACTCGATAATGGTGATCATGCCCTTATCATAAACATGGCTGTCACGGGAAACTTCCATAAAGGAAGTAGCGATATACTTAGCGGCAGAAGCGAAGCCGGGGCAGTGGTCGGTGCCGAAGAGGTCGTTGTCGATGGTCTTGGGAACACCGAATACACGGCACTCGTAGCCGACAGACTTCATGTAACGGCTGACCTTGTTGCAGGTATCCATGGAGTCGTTGCCGCCATTGTAGAAGAAATATCGGATGTTGTACTTCTTGAAGATCTCAAGAATGCGCTTATAGTCGGTATCGTCCTTTTCGGGGTCTGCGATCTTATAGCGGCAGGAACCCAGAGCGGAAGAGGGGGTGTGGAGCAGGAGTTCCA
>JAZSAO010000540.1:0-1519 GCA_045601945.1 Faecousia sp.
AGTATTCCTGCGTTTTCCAAACTTCAATTTAGGAGCAAAATCTCTCGCCCTCGTCTCTTGCGATTTAATCAGTGGTTACTCAAGGTCGAATAGCAGCATTCAAAACCGTTTCCTATATTCAAAGACGAAGCGTACCCTAAAATATTACAGAAAAGATCCGATTTATTCCATCATCCATGGGATAAATCGGATCTTACATAATGTCTGCTGAATAAGTCACGGTAGTGACCTATCCCCACAGCTATGCTGTGGGGATCTGTAAAAACGGATTTTTTGAGCTGTTTTTGCAGATTGCAAGGGGTATGACCATAAAGGGATATTTGAAGTTCTAATACTACTATTCAATGAAATGTCTTTTATGTCATTTTAAGTAACCACTGATTAAATCGCAAGAGACGAGGGCGAGAGATTTTGCTCCCAAATTGAAGTTTGGAAAACGCAGGAATACTTTGTGTATTTCAAGTTTTCCGAACTGAAAAGTTGGGACAAAAGATCCGTCCTCGTCCGAAGCTGATTTAATCAGTGGTTACTAATGGGGAAGATATCCTTAGGTACGAACCGGAAAATCCCTAAGGGTTTCTCCCGTTCGTTTTTACACCGTTACAAAGAACCCTGTATGACCACTTCGGTCACACAGGGTTCTTGCATATACTTGAAGTATCAGCCCACAAAGAATGCCTTTGCACTGTCGCTGTAGGCAAAGAGTGCCTTGCACAGGTCTAAGAGGCTGCCGGTCTTTCCGTTGGCGTAAGTGTCAGCACTGTATCTTAGGGTGCAGGATACCGGGGTATCGCCTTCATAGATTTGTACAGAAACTACGGTGCGAAGCTCTGCCGCAAGAAGAACATCTGCGGTAAAGGCATAGAGTCCCATAGCCTCGTTGTACAGCTCGGGTCCCTCCAGAACCACCGTCTTGGTGGCTCCCGTAAGATCTTGGTAGGTCATATGGGCAGTGAGCTTGGACAGGTCTCCCGTATAGCCTACAGAACGGTATACAAAGCGGAGCATAACCTTAGATTCCAGGTTCAGCACCTTACCTGCCCATGTAATAGGGGCATTCTCCAGATCCTCCAGCACTCTGTTGGTGCTTCCAAAAGTCACTGCATCTATATCAGACAGATAGAGCTTATTATCCTCCGTCATACGGGCATCTGCAAGGCTGTCTGTGCTATAGTTCTTAAAGAGCTGTGCCTTAGCACCATAGCGGAGCAGGTCTGCACAGAGGGTCTTCAATTGATCTGTTGCCGTTTCCTTCCCCAATTGGGAATAGGCATAATCTGCAATACTGTATCTGTCCGCAGGAGAGTAGTATTCCCTGCCATCCTTGGTTCCGTAAAGTACGGAGGTCAGTTCTGTCGTCATATGAACCGCAGTTAACCCGTCCAGGACGAAATAATAGAACAGATCCTTCTTTTCGGGCAGTAGGCGGCTGACCTGTTCCACACCGTTTTCTTCCATATATCGGCATTCCACATAGACCGTATCCAAGTCGAAGCCCTCCAGGACCCCGTGGGGGACT
>JAZSAO010000541.1:0-4842 GCA_045601945.1 Faecousia sp.
GCTTCCATGAGCCCCAACAGGCTCTGACCTGCACGTTAGAAGAATCTACAACCCACACTCATACGGAGCTGTGCTACGGCATCTGGGAGCTGCGATGCCAGGTAGAGGAGCATACCCACAACACCATGTGCTATTCCAACCCCAAGGCCCATCTGGAAAGCGCATCGGATTGGGAAAAGACCTTCGCTGAAGTAGAACTCAGAGGTGTCTGGCAGCAAGACGTTCTGGAAATCGCAAAAACCCAGCTGGGTTATAAAGAAAGTGACGAAAACTATTTTGTAACCGAAACCGGCGTACAGAAAGGTTACACCCGATACGGTGCATGGTACGGTGATCCCTATGGCGACTGGTGCGCTATGTTCGTTTCCTTCTGTATGCACTACGGCGGTGTAGAGGGCATCCCCATCCACAGCGGATGTACCCCCTGGATCCGAGAGCTGAAGGACATGAACCTGTACCGGGAGCGAGGAACCTACCGTCCGGAATCCGGTGACATTATCTTCTTTGACTGGGAAGGCGATGGCCTGTCTGACCACGTAGGTCTGGTATCCGAATATAAGGAAGCTGCCGACGGGCAGCCTGCCGAACTGGTTACCATCGAGGGCAACGCTTCCAACCGTGTCCGTTATGTCAGCTATGATCCCAAGGATGTGCGGATCGCCGGTTACGGCCAGCTGTCCAGAAATCGTCTGGTACAAACCTATTGCGGCTTAGACGAGCACACCCACGATGAGGCTTGCTATGGGGACAACGGAACCCTCCTGTGCGAATTAGAAGAACACAGCCACGACGAGACCTGCAACTCTTACAAAGTTGTTTACTATGACAACATCATGCGGACCTTCGCCTATATTGAAGGTGCAGATATCCTGCCTCAGGATCTGAGTCTAAAGGTTACTTTGATTGATCCTGAAACAGATCCGCAGGTTTACGGATCTATGTCTGTTGCCCTTAGCGAAGAGATGGCATCTCATACCCAGTATGTGGGAGACTCTGCCTTCTACAGCTTGCAGCTGTACTCTCAGGAGCAGCCCTACGAACTTCCTGAGGGAGCAACGGTACGGGTGGAAATGACCTTCCACCAGCCTGTCTTCTCAGAAGAGCAGATGGAAAACTCCAATGGCGTACATACCTATCTAATTACTCCCGATCCGGAAGCAACGGAACCGGAAACAGAGCCCGAAACCGAAGCTGAAGCCGAAATATCTCCTTCGGAACAGGGAGAACTAACGGAGCAGGACCCCGAAGCCCTCTTAGAAGGCAAGGAAACGGAGTCTACAGCCGAAACAGAGGAACCGACGGAAGAAACCCTTCCCTCCGAAGCGGAGGCAGAGGACATTCCCTCCAAGAAGCGGCCTGTGACTCTGACCGATGCAGAGGAACCCACGAAGCCCACGGAAGAAGCGGAAGAAATCGTTCCCGTTTATCAGGCAGAGCCTGCGGAGGATGAACAGATCTTAGAGATCGAATCCGGTGTTACCGGTGTGAACTTCCGGGCAGGCGAGATCGGTGCAGTTGCACTGGCTCTCACCCGTGAGACCGTGACAGGCACCTTCTGGCAGCGTTTGTACGGTCTCAATGAGATCGAATACGGCGGAACTTATATGATCATCTCTGCAGAAGGCAACTACGCCCTGCGAGGAAACGCTTCTACCAACTATCAGGCAGTCACCTTGGAATCTGTTAAGGGCAATGAAACCTATTATACAATTTCCGGTAGTGACGACACCCTCTTGCATTGGACTATCACAGGAAGCGATACCAGCGCTACCATCAAAAATGTGAATTCCTCGTTGCTACTGCGTATGGGCGCATCGTCCTTTATCTCATCCTCCAGTTGGTTGGGAAACAATACCAGTGTTATAACTTATTATGGGACGGAGAAGGTATTCCGTTTCGGCAGCGGATCCTACTATCTGCGCAATCTGGGATCGGGAAAGTTTACCCGAGCCAGAGGAGAAGACGATGTAAGGAATGATTATAATTGGTACGACTGGGAAACTCCTGAGTACTATTTCACAGCCAGTATGCTGATCTTCAAACAGGTGAACGTCACATTAGACATCCCCGAAGATGTAGAAGCAGATAATGTGGGCGGAGGTTCCGGCGCAACAGCACCGGAGAAACCGGATTACCCCGATCTGGTTGTACCCAGTGATAAGAAGAAGGGTGAAACAGCCCTTACAGGAGACACTAATGGTTCTGTTGTTAGTGTACAGGGGGAATATTTCTCCGATCCTGCAACTTCTGACATTGAAAAGAACTTCCGCAGAGACACTTTTGCAGAGCAGGAACAGAACGACGGCAGAGTATTGACTGACAAGTCCGTTATCTATATGGGTGACGACTATGGAGCCTTTGGGAACTATGGGGTCAACACGTTTGGTGTGGCCCTGTCTGCCTTGGGTCAGGAATATAAGGTTTCCGAGGAGGATGTTGTTAAAACCCCTGTGGACGTAGTCTTTGTTCTCGACGTTTCCGGTAGCATGTCTAGCAAAGGAGATTCGGACGATGACGATAATGATGACGAGAGTGATGAAAAACTTGCAAGTCTGCGAATGGAAAAAATGGTTCCCGCTGTCAACAAGGCGATTGCGGATATCCAGAATAAAGATCCCAACAACCGGGTTGGTGTAGCCATCTATTCAGGTGGTGCATGGGAACTGCTCCCGCTGGGACGATATGAGGCAGCCGGGAATGAATTCTTTGTCCATACAGACGGAACGGAAAGTCACTATCACGCACCTACGAATCAGTCTGTGACGAAAAAACTTTATCTAATGGGTAGTCCTACGCTCCAGCCGGAGGGACAAGATATAGACGACTATCATAACATTGGTCAATCTGCGACTCAGGGCTTCGGTACTTATACTCAGGCAGGTATTGCGGTCGGCAGAAATATTTTTGAGGCAGTACCCATAGAAGATACCACTTATACCGAAATAATCGGTGAAGGCGAGAATGCACGTGAATATAGTGTTCAGAGACAACCTGTATTCATTCTTCTGTCTGATGGCGAGCCTACCTACAGTACCAGCAACTATATGGATCCATTGAATGGTCCCCACTACGGTGACGGCAACGGTGACGGATCCGTCAGCGCAAAGGGTATCCACGGTTACTATACTGTTTTGACCGCAAATTACTGTAAGAGAATGGTCAGCATTCATTATCAGAAGCCTGCACTCTTCTATACCGTAGGTATGGGTATCAATACACCTGAGCAGGGCGACATAAATGTAAATGATGCTGATCAGGGAACCGGTGATAACTATAAGAGAGCGGTTCTGAATCCTACACCGGAGAATATCCAGAACCTCACGAGCACAATCAATAATGAAACCACCGCCCAGCAGTTCAAACAGCTGATTTTAAGTCAGTATGAGGGCCAATCCGTTGGCGTAACCTGTACGTGGCCTGAGGTATGGTCCGGTATTCCCCAAGTAAATGTGCCCGTACTGCAAGGCAATCCCTATGCGGACAATTACAGCTATGCAGATCAGTCATATTTCGGCGAGATTACTGAGGCTCAGCTGGAAGAAATCTTCAGCGATATCATAAAAAACAGTTCGAAGACGTCCCTTTACCAATTCGTTCTCTACGAAAATGCTCCTGTTGATCTACAGGACAATATCGGTGAAGGAATGGAAATAAAGGGAGATCCGATCCTCCGTTACAACGGTGTGAACTATTCCTATACATCCAAGACTGTAGACGGAAATACGACCACCTAAATTTATGATTATATCAATGAAGATCCCTATGTTCGTAACAAGGTATATTCCATCAAAGTGATAACCGTAAAGGTTATTAAGAATCCCGACGGGACTCAGACGGTAGATTTTAATGTACCTGATGAAGTGTTGCCCACATACACACCCGAACTCATCGGTATGGAATACTACTATGAGGCACTTCCGGCTCGTCTGATTTATCAGGTGGGGCTTACGGCAGAAGCAGAACAACGTGTTCTGGCTCTGCAGGATACCGGAGGAGAACTGACCTTCTACACGAACAAGTGGCAGGACCAGAATAACGCGGCATTTTCCAGCATGATCCCGGCCAAAGCAAATCCCTTCTACAATGGCACGGAACCCGGTGAAGGATATCACGAGCATCAGGATCCCAAGACAGATAATACAACAGGTACTGCAGCTCTTGCTGTTGACTGCCATATGGAAAGAGATGATGAGTTTGATAATGAAACTCGCATTTATCACTACCTTGGCAATAACGGCAAACTTGTATTCAGTGCAGAGGTTGTGGATATCCCCGTACAGAAAAAGTGGGAGGGTGTCGTAGCTGACATCATGAACCCCGTAACCTTTGAACTGTACCGTGTTACAGAAGGTATTTCTGAGGATGGAACTACGGCTATTAACGGAACCTTCGTGGCACAAAAGACTCTGAGCATCAATACCCAGTGGCAGGAACTTTTCTCAGCGGCAGTACCTCAGGATGAAAACACCTACTACGTCATTGTAGAACCTTATGTGACAGGCTATCAGGCATTCTATGACGGAACGCTTGTTACCTTCACTTTAGGAAACACCCCGGTCACCGGTGTAAAGGTTGACCTGACACAGTTGGAGACCAAACCGGTAACGGTCACCAACATTCCCACCATGGAGCTTCCCGAAACAGGTGGATCGGGAACCGCAATGTATACTTTGGGAGGATGCTTCCTGATTGTAGCAGCCGGCATCGCCCTGATGTATATCCAATCCGGCAAAGGCAGGAAGGGGGCGAAGGCCCATTCGTAATGTACTGAGCCCAAACCCCATCCCTCCCGAACCCGAAACAGCAACCCCCCCAAAGCAATACCCCGTAAGCAAACCAAAA
>JAZSAO010000542.1:0-6648 GCA_045601945.1 Faecousia sp.
CGGAACTGCTCTAAGAAATGGTTAATGAGATAGGCTCTTTCCTTCTTGTCCGTGGTACGTGCCAAGAGGTATTCCATAAGCAGAGCCTCGTTACAGGTAGAAGCAACCTCTGCAACAAAGATCACATAGTCAGAGTCAACGGGGTTCTGAGTCTTATTAGACAGATAGGAATGGAGAGCATGACCCATCTCGTGAGCCAAAGTAAACTGGCTGTCCAGCGTGCCGGTATAGTTGAGTAGAACGAAGGGATGGACTCTTGCGCCGGCGGAGTATGCACCGGAACGCTTACCGGTATTCTCGAAAACATCGATCCAGCGGTTTTCGAAGCCTTCCTTCAAAATAGCACGGTACTTCTCGCCCAAGGGAGCGCAGGCTTCGTAAACGGTCTGCTTTGCTTCCTCAATGGTAGCCTTCTTATCCAAACCTTCTACCAAGGGGCTGTATACGTCATACATATGGAGTTCGTCTACTCCCATGAGCTTTTTACGCAGAGCCATGTAGCGGTGCATCTTGTCCATATTCTGATGAACAGCCTCGATCAGGTTCTTATAAACAGCTACAGGAACATTGGTACGAGCCAAGGATGCTTCCAGAGAAGACTCGTACTTCCGAGCCTGAGCAAAGAACTGCAGCTGCTTGACCTGTGCGTTTAGGATCGCAGCAATGGTGTTCTTAAAGCTGCCATAAGTACGATACAGGGTCTCGAAAGCACTCTTGCGGAGTTCTCTGTCAGAGCTTTCCATATAGGAAATATAGGTGCCCTGAGACAGGGGGTACTTCTTCCCTTCTCCGTCGGTGCAATCAGGGAAGGTAATATCCGCATCACAGAACATACCGTAGATGGTATCGGGAGCATTTGCCATCTCTCCGGCCGCTGCCAGAAGCTTTTCCTCTGCAGGGGTCAGAACATGGTCGCGGAGACGACGCATATCTGTCAGAGCACGGCGATAACGCTCCAACTCGGGAATCTCAGCGTAGAAGCCTTCCAGCTTTTCATCAGAGATGCTCATGATCTCGGGGGTAGCAAAGCTGGATGCGGCATTGAGCTCTACATAGGTGCTCATGAGTCTGCCAACCATAGCCTGATACTTAGAATCACGGGCATCTTCGTCAGAGCGACGCATTGCGTAGTTTGCAAGGCTGTCAGCAATGATGCCGGTCTCTTCTTCCATTTTGAGGAAATCATAGAGACTCTGCGCATTGTCTGCAAGCTTGCCTGCAAAGGTAGCGTAGGTGGGGATCAGTTCTTTCGCCTTCTGCAGGTCGGCCTCCCACAGTTCATCGCTTGCATAAATGTCGTGGATCGCCCACTTATACTGTTCTTCGATCTCAGATCTCTCGGGAATCTTTTTCATTTCTTCCATAGTAACCTCCAAAAATCATTATAATTTTACTTGAATTAAAATAAGCTAAAGATCTAACGGTAAATAGATCCTGCAGAATTTACACTTGCATTTGAAACTTTAATAATTAAGGATAAAAGCATAACCAGCATAGCTATGGAAATAACCAAAGCAATGATCCCCAAGCCCAAGCCAATACAGCCGCAAACCTTTTGTCCTGTGGTGATCCCGTCTTCCCGCAATCCGGTAAATGCGGTACAAACGGCGATTAAACCCAATACAAGAGCAATAAAAGGAAAATAATTCAGAACGCCCATTGCCAGCACACCAAGTATAAGGGACACAACGGGTTTTCTGTTTTTCTTTCGTGACGGCATAGGCGCCCTTCGACTCATCGGATATCCGTAGCCACTGTATCCGTGGATATAGGGATCATGGGAATAGCGTTCAGATTCAGCACCGTAAGGATTTGCAGGTCGGCTTTGTTGATAATACCCGCTTTCATAAGGATTACTCGTTTGACCTACGGGTCGTTGTGGCATACTATAAAGCCCGGAAGGCGATCCGTTGGCCGCATAAAACGTGCTATAAGAATCACCGCGACAGGCATCTGTGTCAGTCGATTCCTCTATTATCCCCTGATCCGTCTCGCGCTCTTGTAAAATGTATCCCGATTCGCAATGGAAGGCCTCCATTTCAGGCGTGGGCTCCTCCTCTTTCAGTGCAGATACAGGTTGTAAAACAGCATCGTTGATCCGAGCCGCATCTTGTATAGACGGTTCATTCGGTATACTGTCCTCAGGCAATATAGCAGAAATATCGGGATCCTTGAACAATTCGGTTTCATGATCCATTTCATATCACCCCTTTTTCTTTTATATTATTTTATAATATGTCAGTATTGTTTGTCAATAAAAAATGGAAAACAATTTTCTCCAATTCAAAATCCATAAGTTTATTTTGCGTGAACGGTGCAATACTATCCCTGCAACACAAAACAAAGGGAGGAAGAACATGAGAAAAACAATTGCCTTTGCATTAAGCTTTCTTCTCCTTGCCACAGTCATTACAGGATGTGGCAGAAGAGATAACGTATCGGATGAAGAAAACGGAAAAATTACCGAGGACACAGTTCTGACAGAAGGAACCATGCCCACAACTACTCGACAGCCAACAGAAAGCAGTTCCACCACAGAATCCACAAGCAAAGATCCCGAAACAACCACTAAGCATACGGAACTTCCCACAGAGAACGATTCTCAAGGCACCAGTTCCAATTCGGAATCTACAAGTGGGAACGGTAGTTCCGAAAACAGCGATTCTGGAGATTCCGGCGCCGGTGAAGGCGGTCGTAGTAGAGGACGTTCCGGCATCATGAATGGCAACGTCCATTTTTGATCCATCCCACAAACAAAACTGTTGTCGGCATAGTTTTGCCGACAACAGTTCTGTATATATATCGGAATCAATCAACATCCTCAGGAGAAAGGATGCCAACACCTTCGTGTTCTTCGTGAGAGCCTTCTTCTATAAAGTTCTCATAGGATGCCAAGTCAGCAGGAGCCTCCACCGTAGTGGTATCATATTCATCCAAAGTCATGCTAACAATGACTGTCTGCTCGGTTTCTTCATTCAAGAATGTATGGGACGATGTGTAGCTGATATAGAAGTAAGTCATAGTACCACTGCTATCGAGGTTAAAGCTAAGGTGAACCATATCCTCTTCAAAAGTCTCAGAATAAAATCCGATGAGATTCAATACAGCTTCACTCATATACTCTCCCATAGGAAGAGATAAGCTAACCGTAACAGATCCATCCAACTGATCCATAACATCCAGATCTTCCGGCTCAACATCCCCTATAGGCATCAACCAATCCAATGCAAAGAAATCTTGGAAATCATTGGCATCTTTGTAGTACTTTAGGTTGGAATAAGTATAGTAATAATATTCTCCGTCAAAGTAGGTGGTGTGGCTGTAATCACTGCCATCAGCAATCTGCTCACTGTCAAAGAAGCCCACCGTTTTACCATCGACATTTGCATATTTAACATCATAGGTATTGATCACGGAAGTAAGCACACCCCCGTAAACGGAAGTAGAGTTGCTGGAGCCATGCATATGATAGCTTTCAGATGCGGCGATTTTATCCCGTGCAGAATTGTACATATCAAAAATCTGCTGTGTGGTATATTCTTTCTGGACAGCTGTTTCAATAGGCGGTAAAGTCTGTACAATATCTTCCGCTTCTTTCTTTCGGGACTTACAAGCTGTTAATGACAGTAAGAAGGCGAAGCAAAGGACAAGGGAAACTATTTTCTTTATACTCATATATACATCCTCCACAGAATTTCATTGATCGATCGTGTGCGATCCGACATCTTTACAAGTATAACAGAGGAATCGCTAAAAAGCAAGAACATTCCCTATATTTCTTTGAATTTTCTTTTCAAATTTCATTGACACAAAGGGATCCTCACAGAAAAAGCCCCTCACTGAAAAAACAGTGAGGGGCAGGGTTTATTGCGCCTTAAATACTCTTAGCAAACGGAAGGTATATTACTTGAAGTATGCAAGAGCGGCATCAGAGTATGCCATGAGGCTCTGGCACAGAGTCAGCAGGTTGCCGGTCTTGCCGTTACCATAGGTGGATGCACTGTACTGCATAACACCGGTAACACGAGTATTGCCGGCATAAACAGCTACATTCACAGTCTGTCTCAATTCTGCAGCAAGGAGTGCATCGAAGTCGAAGCTGTAACGGTTCTTAGCAGCATCATATACCTTAGCTCCGGTAACGGTAACTGCCTTAGCATTGCCGTTGATGTCAGTATAGTTGACGCGGAGTTCCAGTTCATTGATATTGCCGGTATAGCCGGTCAAATCAACGATATATCTAAGAGTAACCTTAGAATCGAGGAGCAGAGCCTTACCAATCAGAGCAACATTCGTGCCGGGAACATCGCTGACAGTCTTGTTGATGTTGTCGAATGCAACAGCGTTCAGGTCGGTCAGGAAAGCCTTGTGAGCAGCAGTCATATTGCTGTCTGCCAGTCTATCGGTACGATAGTTCTTGTAGATCTGAGCGTTGGAACCATAACGGAGCAGGTTAGCGCACAGAACCTTCAGTTCAGCGGAAGCCTCGGGCTTATTCAGCTGAGAATAAGCATAAGTAGCAACGCTGTAAACGTCAGCATTGGAGTAGAACTTAGCACCATTCTTTGTGCCATGGAATACTGCGGTGATGCTATCATTCATCATGGTAGCATTCAGGCCGGTGAAGGTGAAGTAGTAGTAGCCATTGCTGTTGAGAACGGGTTGCAGCTTAGTGGTAACTTTGCCATTAGCGGTATCGATAACAGCTTCTACATAAGCGGTGCTCATATCGTAGCCTGCCAGCTGAGCCTTGGAAATAGCGAAGTTTACAGAGATATCACTTGCCAGGTTCAAAGTGTGACTAAACTTGATCGCAGTGTCAACAGTGGGCTCAGCAACAGTACCGTCGGTATCGCCGCAGGGGCACTCGCCGTTGACGTATGCATGGGGCTCATAGGTGCTGAAGAAGCAGACAGAGCATTCTTCGATGTGGCCGTCTTCATCCTCGTAGATGTAGTTGAGGGTATGACCGGTTGCGGGAATTACGGACTGAGCCTGCAGAGTCTCGCCACAGGTGGAGCAGTAGATGGTGTCGGAAACACCGTCAGCAGTACAGGTGGGAGCGGTGCCGTTAATGGTGACCTTAACGTGGCCCTTTGCGGGGATGATCTCAGCTGCTACGAGAGTCTCGCCACAGACAGAGCATTCCTTGCCTTCGGTCTTACCGGACTCGGTGCAGGTTGCAGGAACAGCAGCAGTGGTCTTTTCGGTGTGACCCAGAGCGGGGATGGTCTCCTGAGCAACGATAGTTGCATTACAGGTGGAGCAAACCTTACCTTCGGTCAGACCTGCCTCGGTGCAGGTTGCAGCCTTGCCTTCCAGAACCTTCTCGGTGTGGTTCTCGGTAACCTTGGTGCCGCACTTTTCGCAAGTTGCAGCGTGGGTGCCGTCGCCATTGTCGACGCTGGTGCCGTAGCTATGGCCGGCGGGGATAACCTCAGTGTAGGTGTTGCCGCAGCCCATGCCGGAATATGCGTCATGAACGCCACCGACAGTGCCTGCGCAGGTGTAAGTTACAGAGCCTGCAGTGGTGCAGGTTGCTTCGGTACGTGCAGTCTCTTCGAAATGGCAGCTCTCAGAGTAGCCGACTTCGCAGTTGTAGCAGAATACAAAGTGGCTGTTTTCGCTCTCTGCCCAAGTCTCAACACGAGCATGGCCGTTAGCGCAGCTGGAAGAATAGCTATCGCCGCAGGTAGTGCAGGTGAAAGTGGTGGTCATGGAAGCCTCGTCATAGGAAGCCTCATAGCTGTGACCCAGAGCAGCAACAGTCTTGGTGTAGGTGTCTTCGCAGAGGGAGCAAGTAAATACGGACTCGCCTGCAGTGGTGCAGTCAGCCTTGGTGATAACCTTCTCGACATACTGATGGTCGCAGGTGTTGGTAATGGTTCTGCAAGTGGTGTAAACTCTGCCGTAGCTGTTGGTAGCATCCATCTTAGCAGCGCCGGTAACCTCGTTAACAGTTCCCTTATAGGTGATGTCGAAGGTTGCGCTACCGGTGCCCTGGAGGAAGCTGCCGGAAATGGTAATGGTCTTCTTGTCGGAGCTGGTGGTGAAGGTAGCGTTATTCCAGCCCTGCTTGTTGCTGATGCTCTCAACGGTAACGCCGTCCAGCATGGTGATAACAAGCTTGGTCAGGGGCCGCTTAACGTTGCCGGTGGTCTCGCCACGGTCATTGTTGTGTACGCGGATCTCCATGGTGCCGTCCTTTTCCTTTACATGGACACCGGCATAAACGCCGAAGCCTGCACGGAAGATAGCATAGCCCAGAACCTTACCGGTGGAATCGTTGGTATCCTTGTTGACGGTGTCTCTCAGCTGCATTGCGCCGTAGATCTCGTCATAGATGCGCTGGTTGGAGGGGCCGGTGTTGGAGCCGTCTTCGTTGGGGAAGAACTGGATAGCTGCAACAACGTTGCCGCCAACATCGGTAATAGCCTGGCAAAGCTTCTTGGGCCAGTTTGCATCCTGACCATATGTGCTTGCATAGGACATAGTGCAGATGTAGTCAACCAGGGGAGCCATGGTCTTGGGCTGCTGGCCGTATTCGACCTGATTGTAGGAGCCGTCGATGGAGGTGTCGGGCATAATAGCGGTGGAGAGGATCTTGCCTTCGCAGTGTTCTGCAACGAGCTTAACAAAGTCGTTAAC
>JAZSAO010000543.1:0-9152 GCA_045601945.1 Faecousia sp.
TTCCCTCTTGTATCGTTTCCTCGGTTATGGTATGTCCGGTCGCTTTTACACGATCCGTTTGGAAAGTGATCCCACATGCACAGGCCCACTGCTTATAGCCGGCTTCGTAGCAGGTAGCCTCAATGGTTTGGGCGCTGTAGCTATGGATATGGGAAGGTTGAATTTCCAGAGAGGCTTGTTCCTCTTTGTAGTTTCCCGATCCGTCGGCTAAGTTATAATACAGAACGCCATCCTGTATATGGGAGGAAATCAGGTACTTTCCATCTTTCTCCTCACGACGGAATGCGATCTGTCTATCTGTTCCATCCGGCAAGATGGAAACAACTTCCTTGCTGTTTGTAAAATAAACTCTTCCTTCATACAAACTCAATCCATAAGAAGAGCAAAAATACGCACCACTACTAAGTGAAACAACAGGTATTGCTTCCTCATAGATCAGCGTAGAGTCCATAGTGGAACAATCCACAGCATAAATGCGGACCTTCTCCGGAGTATCTTTCCGCATAATCATAGTTCCTGCATTAAGAAACACAAAGGGATTTTCAACATCCTTCCACAAAGATTGTGAAGAATACGTACCACCCTCGCATAGAATATCTGTCTCCCATGGAAAATCATGTCCGTTAGATTTCTCTTGAAATTGACTATCAGATTTCAGAAAATGCTTATGTTGGCTGAATCCGTAGGTAGGCCCCCCAGTGGGATCATCCCAAGTCAGATCTATATGATACCATTTTCCGTCTAACTCTACCACATTCCATGCGTGTCCTATGCCGTCACCGAAGTCTTTGGCGATAACGATTTTACAGGGAATTTCCAGACGTTCCATGACTTCCAGAAATAGACGGGAATAGCCGTAACAAGCGGCTTTCCCTTCCACAAGCGCACGATAGCTGTTATTGGAAGCGTTGGAGTCATAAGTGCAGTGTGTAACGATATACTCGTGAACGTTCAGTATGGTCTGCCAAGGTTTCATGCCTTCTAAACAGGTTTCCGCTATGAGTTCCGTTATTTTCTCCTCATACTTCCTCTCGTCGAATTGGCTGTGATCCAGAAACCGTGGGTGGAAATTGGTTACGATTCCGTCTTCGTCCATTACGAATTCGAAATACGTGTCGGTATTCCACGGGAAGCATCCGGAGTTCATCAAAAATTTGTAGATTTCTTCTAATTCGTCTGCAGTGATACCAAAACCGCTGAGTTCTACGGGGGTGTTGGTGTTTACACTCTCGATCAATAAAGCTTCCAGTTCTGCACGACTATCCTCAGACAGTTTCGCTCCGTGGGCCGGGGCAGGGAATACAGACAAGATTAGCATCATGCACAGCAGGGTGCATAGAAGGTGTTTCACAAGGATTCCTCCTTTTTGTCTATTCTAAATCAGGATGGAATAAGGTTACCTCGTTTCGGTAGAGATTTGGCATAAGAAACGAGGTAACCATAAGTTTATTACATTTTCTCCGGAGCCTCGAAGCCCAGAAGATCAATACACTCTTCCAAGGCACGTTTGGCCAGTGCGACCAGCGAGATATAGCGACGCTGTTTCTCCGCATCAGGTTCCGTAAGAATACGGGTATCATGGTAGAACTTGTTCAGAGCACCTGCCAATTCATATGCATAGGCGCAAATTACGTTAGGTGCGGAATCACGGTATGCAAGAGACATCTGTTCCGGCATCTGTGTCAAGGCAAGCTGCAGGTTCTTCTCTACCGCGGTATCGGCCTCACCAATACGCAGGTCTGTCGGCAAACCGCAGCGGGCAAGAATGGACTTGATACGCACGATAGTATACAGGAGATAGGGTCCGGTATTCCCTTCGAAGGCGGCAAACCGTTCCATATCAAAGATATAGTCCTTGGTTGCAAGGTTAGACAAATCGCCGTATTTCAAAGCGGCAACAGCAATAATTTTGGCGGTGGCATGGGCCTCGCTTGCATCAACGATCTGATTTTCAATGATCTTCTGCTCCACATAGCCGGTAATATCGGCAATCAGGGTCTCCAGACGCATAACACCACCGTCACGGGTCTTGAAGGGCTTACCATCCTTTCCGTTCATGGTGCCAAAGCCTACATGCTCCAGTTCCACGGTTTCGGGAACAATGCCACTCTTCCGTGCGGCACGGAAAACCTGCTCGAAGTGGAGGTTCTGCCGCTTATCTGTGAGATAAAACAGCTTATCGGGCTTGAAGTCCTCCATGCGCTGTACGATAGTAGCAAGATCGGTAGTGGCATACAGAGTTGCACCGTCAGACTTAACCAAGATACAGGGGGGGATTTCCTTCTTGTCTCCTTCTTCTTCTACAATAATGACTTTTGCGCCATCACTGTCGGTGAGGATCCCTTGGGCATCCAGCTTTTCCAACATAGGAGGAATATAAGGCTCTGCGTCTGCCTCTCCCATCCATACGTCAAAGTCTACATTCAGGTTACTGTAGTTCCGCTTCAGATCTGCAACAGAGACTGCCATAATGTGCTTCCACAAGGCGTAGTAACCGGGCTTTCTGGTCTGGAGGAGATAGGTGGCTTCGTGAGCTTCCTTGGCAAAGGCCTCATCAACCTTGCTTTTCTGGGAGGCGAAGGGATAGATCTCTTCCAGTTCGGAAATGGTAAAGGGGGCTTCTTCCGGATATTCTCCGGTGAAATTGTCATCGAAATAGGGGAGATCCGGCTGACGAACTTTCAATTCCGCAATGATCAAGCCCATCTGCAGACCCCAGTCGCCCATGTGGATATCGCCTACAACGGTATCACCGAAATAACGATAGATCCGCTTAACACTCTCACCGATAATGGCGGAACGGAGGTGTCCGATGTGAAGAGGCTTGGCAACGTTAGGGCCACCGTAGTCTACAACGACACTGCGTCCCTTTACTTCTCCCGTAACACCCAGCCGTTCCGTGCGGCTCATCTCGTCCACATGGGCTGCCAGATAGGCAGGAGAAACACGAAGGTTAATAAATCCGGGGTTTACAGCTTCCACAGTAGAGAAGATGGTCTGTTCTTTCAGTTTTTCGGCAACCTCGTTGGCGATTACAATGGGTGCCTTTCTCGCAGCTTTGGCAGTGGGCATTGCGCCATTACACTGGAATTCGCACAAATCGGGACGGTTGGAAACACCGACCTTGGCATGATCCGTGGGATAACCGGCGGTAGCAAAGGCTTCTGCCATAACCGCGGATAATTTATCAATCAATTTTTCCATTTGCAGTATGCTCCTTTGATTGCATATTCTTCTATCTTATATCATAGCAAAAAAAGGAGCATCTTGCAATATTTATTTTTACAACAACAGAAAAATAGGCCGTTTTAGCCCGATTCTCCGGCCATGCACAATCTTTTAAGCAATTGAATGGTCATCTGCCAGAGGGTCAGTCGTTCTACAGTAGCATTTGCTTCAATGGGGATCTGTGTAACAACCCGCTCCCCAACAGAAATGGTCATGGTACCCAGTTGTTGTCCTTGGGCAATGGGTGCCTCACACATTTGTGCCAAATCTATAGTCTTGGCAATCCGAGACAGTTCGGATTTTTCAATCAAAATCGGAGCCGTTTCCTGCAGAATGGGTGTTACAAGCGGCCGATTCCCCAGTGACACCTTCAAGGGTACCAGAGGTTCCGGAGGATCTGTATCCACCAATGCATAGTTGGCAAATCCGTGGTTCAACAGTGCTTTTGCAGACTCAAAGCGGTCCGTAGAAGAACTGCAATGGAGCACTACCGCAATGAGTTCCATCCCCTCTCTTTTCGCGGATGCAGCCAAGCAATGCCCCGCTGCAGAAGTATAGCCGGTCTTTAAACCCGTAGCCCCATCATAAAAACGCACTAACTTATTGGTGTTAGATAATCCAAACTTCCCATTACGAACCGTATCCATCCAAATAGTAGTATAGTCCCGTATCCGATCATGGAGAAGAAGTTCCCGTGACATAACCGCCAAATCATACGCGCTGGTCAAATGCTCTGCCGCATTCGGTTCGTCGTCCAATCCGGTGCAGTTAACAAAGTGGGTATCCTGCAATCCCAGAGCCTGCGCCCGTTCATTCATCTTCGCTACAAAAGCTGCCTCACTCCCCGCCACGTGTTCCGCCAAAGCGGTCGCGCAGTCGTTGGCAGAACTGACTACTACTGACTTGATCATTTCGTCCATAGGGAGTTGCTCTCCCTCTTCCAGATAAATCTGGCTCCCACCCTTGCCGGCAGCTGCAGAGGATGCAGTGACCTGATCTTCCCATGAAATCTGTCCGCTGTCGAGGGCTTCCATAACTAAAAGCAAAGTCATAACCTTAGTTACAGAAGCCGGAGCCAAACGCTCGTGGGCATTTTTTTCATAGAGTACTGTTCCCGTAGCCGTATCCATAAGGATGGCTGAAGGCGCGGGGATCTCAATACTTTCTGCTCTCACAGTAGGCAGAGTCCCAAAAAATAAGGCAAAGACCAAAAACAAGGCAATCCATGGTTTCATAAAAAATCCCTCCGCTTCATTTCCGTACAAAATATGAAGCGGAGGGGACATATATGCAACTATTAGGTACTGGCAATAAATTTTTCAGCAGCGATACGGAAGGACTCTCTGTTCTCTTCTGCTATGTTCAGACGCAAGGGTGTGGAAAAATCAAGGGTAAACATTTCCATAAAACTCTTTGCGTTTACCGATCGATCTCCTGCCTCTACAAAAACGCGGTAGGGTTGCGTGGTCGCAAGGGATACGAATTCCCGCACATCATTTACAGACGCTAAACGAATGGTCATGGTAATTCCTCCGATCATAGATCGTACAAATTTAAGACTGTGCAATTTTAGTACTGTACAATCCGGCAAAAAATTGGTACAATAGTGGCGGAAGATACTTTTAGTGAAATTTCCGCCTGCAGTAAGGTCTTTTTTCTATCTTGCTGTATATTATACTGCCTTTTTGCATAAAAAAGCAATTCACTTTTTGTTCAATTTTTTAAAACAGTCTAGCAGAAATTTTGGAGAGATTTATGAAGTTTCAATGTTTTACCCTAGGTTGCAAGGTTAACCAATACGAAACACAGGCGATGGAGCAGCAGCTTCTCGCCATGGGACATGAAATAGCACAAGAAAACTGTGACCTCTATATTATCAACACCTGCACCGTAACCGCAGTTGCAGATCGAAAGAATCGAACACTGATCCGCAGGATCCGCAGGGAAAATCCCGATGCCGTCATTGGTGTCTGCGGCTGTTATGCCCAGATCAGTACAGAGGAAGTCGAGGCTCTTGGTGTAGATGTAATTAGCGGTAGCGGTGGACGGGAAGAGTTTGTTCAGCTGCTTCTCCAAGCACAGCGCGACAAGCAAGTTGTACAGGTGGATCAGGCTCTGAAGCGTCGCATTTTTGAACGATTGCCGGCCGGCGGTCTGTCAGAACGCACTCGCGCCATGCTGAAAGTACAAGACGGCTGCAGTAATTTCTGTTCCTATTGTATTATCCCTTACGCGAGAGGCCCGGTTCGCTCCCTGCCCTTAGAACAAGCCGTAGAAGACACCATCCGTTTGGCACAGCAAGGTTATCGCGAAATTGTAGTAACGGGCATCGAGATCGCTTCCTGGGGCTGGGATCTGAAAAACGGAAGCACCTTCACGCAACTCTGTGAAGCTATTTGTAAGGCTGCCCCTGCTGTCAGAATCCGTTTAGGCTCGTTAGAACCCCGAATCATTGACGAGTCGTTCTGTCGCGTTATGGTGAATTACAAAAACTTCTGTCCACAGTTCCATCTTAGCCTCCAAAGCGGCAGTGATACGGTTCTGAAGCGAATGCGTCGAAAGTATGACAGCGCTCGTTATTTCGAAAGCGTCACTCTGCTGAAAAAGTATTTCCCCGATTGTGCCATTACTACGGATCTGATCGTAGGCTTCCCCGGCGAGACCGAAGAAGAATTTGAGGAGTCTCTGGAATTTGCCAAAAAGTGTGGATTTGCCGCCATGCATATTTTCCCATATTCCAAGCGTGACGGTACACCTGCCGCCACCATGGCCGATCAGATCCTTAAAACAGAAAAAGGAAAGCGAGCTTCTCGTGGTGCACAAGTTGCCACGGAACTGCGAGAAGCCTTTGACCGGGATATGCTGGGAACTGTGCAAGAAGTTCTCTTTGAAGAGCCGGAAGGGGAATTTTTTACCGGACATGCCCGTAATGGCGTTAAAATTTACGCGAAAGGGGAATCCCTACACAATACGTTATGTTTCGTTAGACCTACCTCACTTCGCGAGGACGGTGTAGAGGGCGAATTGTTAGAGAAAAAATAACCTCTGCGTTTTTGAATTTTTTGTGAAAAAGCTAACTTTCTGTTGACTTCCTTCTGTTTTTCGGTATAATGGTGCTGTTCATCCTTCCGGCTTATGTGTAACCTGTCCGTTTTGTTTTGCAGAGATCCTTTCAGAATCTGATAGAATGGAGGAATGACATTGGAAAAGCAATTTCCCGTAATTGACCTTTTTGCCACCGGCGAAAATATTTCCCGTCTTCGCAAAGAACGTGGTCTTTCTGTCCGAGACCTTCAAAATTGGTTTGGTTTTGAAGAACCCCAAGCCATCTACAAATGGCAGTGGGGAAAGTGCCTCCCTTCCGTTGACAATCTTCTTGCCTTGAGCGCTTTGTTAGATGTTCCTATAGAAACCATTCTGGTAACCACCCCTCCAACAATGCGCATGGAAAAGACCCAATACAATTCAGAGGCTGTTGCACCTGTTATAGGTGCAACAGCCTCCGCTTTTTTTTCTTAACGCAGTATTTCCTTTGTCCCACGATTTTGAATACGGTAGTTCTCAAAGTCCATGTGCCTATCATTTTGTTGCAACCCTGTTGCACAAGCGCTCATACCGTCTTGTACGCGTATTCAGGGCGTATGCAATTTGATCTGTAGGAACAGAATCACATTGGATATGGAGACGTTTGACCGGAGAAAGAATTTGCAAGGAGAGAGTTAGCAGGGTGCGTTTTGTATGTAGGAAGCGTATGGAGACGATGGTCGCATTCAGATCCTATTTTATAATATCAATTATTTTTCCGGAAAATCATTTCCAAAGGATGTAAATCAAATGTCTCATAGGCATTTTTCATACAAACCTAACTTATATGCAGCATTACAGTTCATCTGCATCTGAACCGGTCACAATGTTCTTATCCTCCTACCGTACCCAAAAGCATAGGACAAAGGATCCCTTCGGATCTGACGAAACGGGATCGTTCCGGTTCCGTCGGATCCGAAGGTCGAGTTCTTTATGTCATGTTTTCAATGTACCATCCGACAACGGATGCAAAGCTATCGTTCACATCAAAGGGAGGCTCATAGTCTACGGTAGCGTTTACCAGCTGTTTGTCTAACTCGGCGGAAATTTGGTCTGCCTTCTTATGCAAGCTCACTGCAAACGCACGAATCTTGTTGCGGTCGAAATGAATGGTAGTGACACGCTTCAAGTCACAACGATAGCTAATCTGATTGCCCTCGGCGTTGAACTTGTATCCCACACCTCTACCGGGATGAAGTTCCTCAGAACTGCGGATTTCCGCCATATGGGCAAATACTTCGGCAGCGTTCTGGCGGCGGACATTGAGCCCCGTCTCTCCATCAAAGTCCATATCCATAGCTGCTTTAGTCTTACGAATGGCACGGCTCAACTTTTCCCGTTCTTCCATAAGGAACATTACAAGGGATGCCAGTTCCGTAATGAAATCGGAGTATTCCGTTTCTGCGATTTCGCAGACGGTTTCATCTTGCGCTTCAGGATTGGCCTTGTGACGCAGGGCGGTGTTCTCCACCTTGACCACATTGCGGTCTGAGGAGAGAATGGCCAAAGCCTCTTTGCTCACCAGAGTCATCTTGTTCTGAAAACGAAACGCTTCTTTTAAATTCATATTCGCAACACTCCTTTGTTTTATTTTCTATATCCTATCACACAATTCTCCCCATTGCATTAAACCCATGGTTTAATCTTCAAATCAATGTGGCGATGTTTGTTAAAAAGTCTCCTGCCAGTTGACCTATTCCACCCACAGTTCCAGTATAATTATAGCCATGATCCCCCCATCCTGAATAAAACATCCCTCTGCGCAATAAACGAAAATCATAATTACTGAAAGGTGGAATCACAATGTACGGCGCAATTTTAGGTGATATCATAGGAAGCCCTTATGAATTCGATTTAGGAGAAAAAACCAAGGATTTCCCTCTTTTTTCTAAACATTCTATTTATACCGATGACTCCATTATGACCATAGCTGTTGCAGATGCACTACTAAAGGCCCGTCCGACCTCTACGGCCGAAGACATAAAAGCCCTTTTAATCCATGGAATGCAATATTTCGGCAAGCGATACCCCAACGCCGGTTACGGATGTCGTTTTATGGGTTGGCTGTCCATGGATACGCCCATGCCATATAACAGCTACGGTAACGGTTCCGCTATGAGAGTTTCTTCTGTAGGTTGGCTTTTCAACGATCTTTCCACAGTTCTCTCTATGGCCCGCTTATCTGCTGAGGTTACACACAATCATCCGGAAGGAATCAAGGGCGCTCAAGCAACCGCTTCCGTCATTTTCCTCAGCCGAACCGGTTGCAAAAAGGAAGAGATCAAAACCTTTATTGAAAATCAATTTGGTTACGATCTCAGTCGTAGCTGCGATGAGATCCGTCCTTCCTACCATCATGTAGAAAGCTGTCAAAAAACCGTGCCGGAAGCAATTACCGCATTTTTGGAAGGAACCGACTTTGAAGATGTAATTCGTACCGCAGTGTCTTTAGGCGGAGATTGTGACACCCTCACATGTATTGCTGGCTCCATGGCAGAAGCGTTCTACGGTGTACCCGAATACCTAAAAAAAGAAGTGCAAAACCGTCTGCCGAGAAATCTCCTGCAAGTCCTTCAACACTTTGAAGAACGTATCTCCCTCTGAGTTTTTATGGTGGAAGCAATTTCTGTTTTTAAAAATATTTTCTACTTTCCGCAAAAATAACACTTGACAAACATTGTTCCGTAGTGTATAATAAGCCTCGCTACGGACGATTAGCTCAGCTGGCTAGAGCATCCGCTTGACGTGCGGAAGGTCATAGGTTCGAGTCCTATATCGTCCACCATACAAGAATAATCCGAACTTTTTCCTCATCGGGAAAGCGTTCGGATTTTTTGTTT